>NZ_MCTY01000103.1:0-1001 GCF_002873635.1 Shewanella sp. 10N.286.52.B9 | reverse complement strand
GGGTAGATTAGTGTAACAACCATTTTGATGTTATCACCAGGCATTACCATTTCTACGCCTTCTGGAAGCTCGATAGTACCAGTTACGTCAGTTGTACGGAAGTAGAACTGTGGACGGTAACCTTTGAAGAATGGAGTGTGACGTCCACCTTCTTCTTTCGAAAGTACGTATACTTCTGATTCGAAAGTTGTATGTGGAGTGATTGAACCAGGCTTAGCTAATACTTGACCACGTTCAACGTCATCACGCTTAGTACCACGTAAAAGTACACCACAGTTCTCGCCAGCACGACCTTCGTCAAGCAGCTTACGGAACATTTCAACACCAGTACAAGTCGTTTTAGTTGTGTCTTTAACACCAACGATTTCTACTTCGTCACCTACTGTGATGATACCACGCTCAACACGACCAGTAACAACAGTACCACGACCTGAAATTGAGAATACATCTTCAATTGGAAGTAGGAATGGCTTATCGATGTCACGCTCTGGCTCTGGGATATAAGTATCTAGAGCTTCAGCTAGTTCAACAACTTTAGCTTCCCAATCTGCTTCGCCTTCAAGTGCTTTAAGTGCAGAACCTTGAATAACTGGTAAGTCATCACCTGGGAAGTCATATTCAGAAAGAAGTTCACGAACTTCCATTTCTACTAATTCAAGTAGTTCTTCATCGTCAACCATGTCACATTTGTTCATGAATACGATGATGAAAGGTACGCCAACCTGACGTGAAAGCAAGATGTGCTCACGTGTTTGTGGCATTGGACCATCTGTAGCAGCAACTACTAAGATAGCGCCGTCCATTTGTGCAGCACCAGTAATCATGTTTTTAACATAATCGGCGTGACCAGGACAATCTACGTGTGCGTAGTGACGAGATGGAGTGTCATATTCGATGTGAGAAGTATTAATTGTAATACCGCGCTCACGCTCTTCTGGAGCGTTATCGATTTGTGCGAAATCTTTAACTTCACCACCATATACTTTTGACAATACAGCTGA
>NZ_MCTY01000102.1:0-37751 GCF_002873635.1 Shewanella sp. 10N.286.52.B9 | reverse complement strand
AACTTGAAAAGTGCAAATAAAAAAGCGGCGCAATTAAACCCTGCTAACCGGTTAAATGCAAGCAAGAAAAATCCATTTTAATATAAAAATATCTTAATATTTAGCCACTGCAAATTGATGATGTTTTTTTTGTTAAATAACAAAAACTTACTAACCAATAGCAATAGCATGTTATCTGACAGTATAGATGATCGTCATCACCTAAAATTAACTTCAATGAGTTTGTTTAGAAACCCAAGTTACAAGCAAGCTGATTGCGTATATAATCAAACTGTTTTTTCATAACCTAAGTTAACCAGAGTCGCGAATGATACAGATCGGAAAGAAATACTCCCTAGAGGTCGTTAAACAAGTTAATTTTGGCGTTTACCTAAATGCTGAAGAACTTGGGCAAGTGCTGTTACCCAATAAATTTGCCCCTAAAGGCTGTCAAGTCGGCGATATGGTAGATGTTTTTCTTTATCTCGATTCTGAAGATATTGTTATTGCGACCACCCAAACACCTTATGCACAAGTGGGTGAATTTGCTTATTTAGAGGCCATTGCTACTGGTCCTTTTGGCGCATTTTTAGATTGGGGCTTAGATAAAGATTTATTACTGCCTTTTGGTGAGCAGCATCGACACATTGAAGAAGGTAAGTCATACCTAGTTTATGTTCATGCCAATAGAGCCGATGAACGCATTATGGCATCAGCAAAAGTCGATAAGTTTTTAGACAAGACACCTGCTGAATATCAAGTGGGTGAAGAAGTTGACTTAATCATTGGTGGCACCACTGATTTAGGTTTCAAAGCCATTATTAATAATGCCCATTGGGGCGTGCTTTATCAAAATGAAGTATTCCAACGCCTAAGCTTTGGTCAATCAATCAAAGGCTATATCAAGCTAGTTCGTGAAGATGGCAAAGTGGATTTAATTTTACAAAAAGACAGCCAACAAAGCTTTGATAAAAATGCTGAAACCATTATTAATAAACTGCACCGCGCAGGTGGTTTTTTACCATTAAATGACAAAACTGATTCAGCGATTATTTACGAGCAACTCGCCATGAGCAAAAAAGCCTTCAAACGCAGCATTGGCGGTTTATTCAAAGCGAAACAAATTAGCATTGAAGCTGACGGCATTAGATTACTTAAATAGCAGCCTAAATAGCCAAATTATTTGATAAAAAGCATGGTTCTGTTATAACAAACCATGCTTTTTTATTTGGAGTAATTTATGGAACTTAGCAATCTGGAAGCCCGCATTATTGGCTGTTTATTAGAAAAAGAAATTACTACCCCTGAGCAATACCCGCTTTCAATCAATTCAATTACCCTTGCCTGTAACCAAAAAAGTAGTCGTGAACCCGTCATGGCATTAAGCGAGACTGAAGTACAAACCATTATTGATGATTTAGCCAAGAAGCGACTTATCAGTGAGCAGTCAGGTTTTGGCAGTCGAGTGGTAAAATACAAGCATCGTTTTTGTAATACCGAGTTCAGTGACTTACAGCTTAGTAGTGATCAACTTGCAGTGATAATTGTGATGCTGCTACGTGGGCCACAAACGCCCGGTGAGCTCAAAACCCGCTGTAATCGACTACATGCTTTTGAAACGCCTCAGCAAGTCGAATCCACATTACAAGCGCTAGCCAGCCGTGAAGAGCCGTTAATCGTCCAATTGCCCCGCGAAGCTGGCCGTCGTGATAATCGTTACGCACAATTATTTTCTGATAAGCAATACCTTGAACAAGGCACAACATCATTCGATGCCAGTGTTGCAAGAACGCCATCATCAGCAGCAGATAAACAAGCCTTAGCCGCTAGAGTGGAGCAACTTGAAACCCAAGTCAGTGAGTTAACTCAGCGCCTTCAAGAACTCGAGCAATTATTAAACTAACACTGTTAATAAATAAGCATCTACACTCAAGCCACTTTTTATACTGCGTGCTCAGCAAACAACACTGTTGAGCACAGCTTGCCGGTAATTTAACAAAAATTAATCTGATAAATAGTAGCGATAAAGTATGATGACTAAAATATTATTGTATTTGCAAGGATTGATACTAAATGGATTCAACTCAAAGACCTTCAGCAATATGCCAATTATGGCTCATTGCCTCCTATGAGGTCAGTAAACGTTTTACCAATACCAAAGGCATTGCAGCATTAATCGCCTTTTCCTTGATCTGGGCGATTATCCTTTTATACCCAGTTAATAGTGCCTCTAGCTACCTACTCGAACCCGCAACCAAAGACTTGGTCCAAGGTCTATACGGCCCTGGCACCTTAGATCAATTATTTAATTGGTCTGTGGCTGAATTTGCAGTGTTTTGGTGTATTGCTTTATATCTGTTTCCTTTTTTCAGTATTTTCATTACTGCAGATCAATTTAGTTCTGATAAACAAAGAGGATCATTCCGATTTTTAAGCCTCAGAGTCAGTAGAGACAGTATTTTCTTTGGCCGTTTTTTAGGGCAAATGCTTATTCAATCAAGCCTATTACTACTGACCATTATCGCCACTATTGTGATGGTAATAAGTCGTGATGCCAGTTTACTTGGCGATGCAGTAATTAGCGGCTTTGCGGTATTCTTGAGTATCACTATCGTCCTTTTACCCTATACCGCAGTGATGGCAGTGTTATCTTGGTACGCCAACTCTGCCAGAATGGCCAGCATTTATGCGGTAATCCTTTGGGCACTCAGCGGTATCGTCATAGCCATTATTAATAGTCAGCTACCTGCAGTTTCGTTCATTAGCTGGGTATTGCCGGGTTCACAGTTATCTTTAATGATTAATACTCAGGGTCTTGGCTCGCTTATTTACGCCCCGATCCCAATCATTCAAGCCATAGTTATCCTTGCACTTGGCCGAATTTACATGCAAAGGAGTGCACTATGAAGTTAATTACCTGTACTAATATTTCTAAGCAATATGGCAATAAAGTGGCGCTATCTAATATCAATCTGTCACTTGATGCTGGTGCGCCTATCGCGCTTGTAGGCCCTAATGGCGCCGGCAAAACTACCCTTTTTAGCTTACTTTGTGGTTTTATTCATCCCAGTAATGGTGAAATAAGCATTTTTGGGGAAAAGCCAGGCAGTGCTAAATTACAAAATATTGTCTCAGCTTTACCACAAGACGCCGCGTTAGACCCCAACTTTAGTATAGTGTCGCAACTTACTTTTTTTGGTAAATTACAAGGTATGTCAGGTAAGAAAGCTAAGCAAGAAGCACTTAGAGTGCTTGAATTAGTTGACTTAACTAGCTCAGCGCAAATGTTACCTAAAAGCCTCAGTCATGGAATGAGTAAACGAGTTTCGATCGCTCAAGCGCTGATAGGTTCGCCTAAACTGGTGTTACTTGATGAACCCACTGCAGGGCTTGATCCTGTTAACGCAAAAAAAATCCGTCAAATAGTAAAAGACTTATCAGTAGAAACGACTTTTGTTATTAGCTCCCATAATTTAGAAGAGCTTGAAAAACTGTGCGATCAAGTTGTCTATTTAGAGAACGGTCAGCTACAACAATCGGTGTCAATGAAAGCTGATGCTGAAACCGCCTTTTTAACCTTGACGATGCAGCAAGCAGACATTAGTGCACTAAGTGATAAGGTGCGTTTACTGCCTAATATCCTCAATGTGAAAATTAACAACGATGAGCAAATAATTATTGAGCACCGTATAGATGTAAGCTTTAGCTTAGAGATGTCATTACTAACATTATTTACCGAGCAAGGATGGCAATATAAAGCAATGATGAAAGGACGAAGCTTAGAAGAAACACTGTTTTCAAATTAAGCAGCATTAAGTTGATTAAATCTAACAAACCCAGCAATTATTGCTGGGTTTTAATTTTTAAAAGCAATTAACAAAAACGTGACCCCCGTCACACCTAGCACCCTCAATAATTTCAAATCGCTCTTAATCTGCACTTGCTCCCAAAATAAAAATGTCGATTTTTTAACTGTAAAAACAACATTGAACGATGACTTTATCTGCTTAGTAAACCTGATAGAAGCGTATACATTTTGCAATTAGCTAAATCAAATCAACATAAGAAAACATACAGCTGAAACTGGCTGACTAGGACAAATCAGCAAATTGTAGATTTCCATAGGTGGCTATAACGCCCAAAATCCAAGGTTCAAATAACGAAAATAGAGTGAGAAACAGACTGGGAAAACACTAAGAAATCGGCAGTAACGAAATAGCAATCACAGTAAATAAATAGTAAAAGTATTTCAGATGCAGATAAAAGCGAGGCAAAAAATGGAGTGGATTGATGCTTCTAAGCTGATGGAATGCAACTAAAGAGAGAGTCACCAAATCAACATCTAAACTAGCAGAGCATACTGCAACAACAAGGGTTAAAACAACTTATCAACCTAAGTTATTGAAATAAAGGTATTTAAACAAAGGATAGTTAAAAAAAGCAAAAAAAAAACTGTAGTCAAAGACTACAGCTTTATTAATTATACTAGCCGAAGCTAGAAATAATTAAACTACAGTAACGTTCTCAGCTTGAGGACCTTTTTGTCCTTGAGTAACAGTGAACTGTACTTTTTGACCTTCGTCAAGAGTTTTGAAACCGTCTGAGTTGATAGCACGGAAGTGAACGAATACGTCTGGACCAGACTCTTGCTCGATAAATCCGAAACCTTTATCAGAGTTGAACCACTTAACAACACCAGTAACTTGAGACATGATATAAATCCTGTATATATAAATTAAAGCCTTAACGGCAGTAGAGCTGAAAATGCCGGTTTTACTTATGTTCACAGGACGAAACTGGTCGTATTGAAACACATAAACTAAGCCCAACCTTCAAGCCCGATAGATTATGAACCTTTTTGCGGGTATGTCAACTAAATCGCTATATAATTTGATATAGATGCTACAACAACAATATTCAGTGCTCGGACTAACAAAATTCACAACTAAATATCAGATTCAAATAGTAAAATACCAGTTCTATATGACAAATCAATTACGGATGTGAATTTCGATACTAAAGTCTAACTCGCAGCTAAGCCCTTGATTTGAAATTTCAGCCTTTTGCTCAGCTGTTAATTTCCATGCATAGGGAGTCATATTCAAAAAGTTTTCAATATCAACGACTTTAGATAACTCAAGCCGATACTGTAATCGCTCCTGATGTAAGCAGCTAAAGCCCTCAATCTGCGCTTTGGCTTCATCATGGGGTTTGGGCTCACTGTAAATAATTTTTTTCATTGCAAAATGGTGCATTGGCCCAGGTGCTACGGTAATTAAAATAGCCCCTTTTTTAAGTACCCGTTGCAACTCTTCTACTTTTGACGGTGCATAAATACGAATAGCCAAATCAAACGCTGACGCTGAAAACGGCATCTCATAAGCGCTAGCAACACAAAAGTCCATTTGTGGATAACGTTTAGAGGCGTAACGTATCGCAGACTTTGAGATATCTAACCCTTGTAAGTGACATGTTTGTTCAACATTGGCTTTTGGGACGGTAACAAGCGAATTATTGCTTGCATTTAAGGCGCTATTTGCATTTAAAGCGCTATGAAGCCTGTTACTGTAATACCCCTCACCACAACCGATATCAAGCACGCATTGTGCATTAGCAGCATACTTAACCGCGAGCTGATTCACTTTCTCACTGAGCTTTTCATAATAGCCTTGGTTCAGAAATTCTCGGCGCGCTAGCATCATGTCTTTATTATCACCGGGGTCTTTGGAGTTTTTCTTCTGCACTGGAAGCAGGTTCACATAGCCCTCTTTAGCGCAATCAAATTGATGACGATTTTGACAATGCCATGATTTTTGGTGCAGTGATAACTCTGTTTGGCAGATTGGACAAATATATTGCATGACATAACTCTATAGAAATGAAAAAGGTGTTTAGTTGAATTCTAGCTTGTGATTTAAGTTATATTTAGAGATTAGTTAAGACTACAACTAATATAAATAGCACCGAAAACTCAAAAATAGTCTCGGTTACTTATAATGCAGTTACTTACAATGCAGTTACTTACAAATAGTGTCGATTGATCCGCTGTAGCAAATAACTACTCATGTTCTTCAGTTAATTTATCAACCATTTGGCTAACATCCGCCGGAGCAAGCAAGCTAAAGCATTCAAGTTTACGCTGAAGATCTTCAACATTTTTTGATAACTCATTGGCTGCAGTAGCAAAATTAGTGCGCTGCTGCGATTGACTATAAGTTCTGAGTAACCAGCGGTGTTTATGACTGAGTAGATTATCTAACTTTATCAGCTGAGCGGCAATCACTGCGTTAACCTTATTATGCTCTGATGACAAATAAGCGGTTATTTCAGCTCGCACTTGTTCGATCTCACTCATATTTATCGCAATGGTTGCCGGCGCGTCTTCATAGTTAAAGCTGCGGGCTAATATCGCCCTTGCATGCATTAATGCTTTAGGTTCTTGATTAAGTCTAAAATCATCTTCAAGTTTAATGGCATCACCAAGCTGCCCTTTTACCTTAATTTGTAGAGCTTCAGCAAATGAAAAGACTAATGTGGTTCCCTGCCTTAACATGGTCGCGGATTTTTTCGGTGCGACACCTGAGCGAGTATACAAACGAAAGCCTTGGCCTACGCCACGTTTTAGCTGGCTAATGAGATTGTGATCATTATCTACAATCGTATTGACTTGCTCTTGAACAGACACCTTAAAAAGTGGCTGACAAGTTAAAATGATAGTCGCACCTTGCAGCACATTCGCATTATTAAACTTCAGCTCTTTTACTATGACCTCAGCAATAGGCTGGCTCAATGCCGGTAATATCGCAAAATCACTTACTTCATCAGGTAGGCTAAGATGTAAAGTCTGATGCTGATCCACTTCATATTTAACGGGCTGACTTAATAAATGGTTATACATGAACTTACCTCTGATTTTTTTAAATTGTAACCAGCAAAATGATTTGCGTCACCAATTAATACTTAAGCCTATAAAATTAAGTGCTTTTTACATAATTTAGCTTTAATGACAAAGCGGTTTTTATACCATCAACAAGGTTTAATAATTTGCTCAAACGTCCCTTAAACCAGCAAAAATGCTCGATGCTAGAGTTAAAATCCAGCCAAACAAGTTACCACAGGTAAACATTCGTAATTAACAGTGCTAAGATGGCAAAACATGAGTTATAGGACAATAGTTAATTATGGCAAGCGCTTTACAACCTACTCTCTTCTGGCACGATTACGAAACCTTCGGGGTAAGCCCAGCAAAAGATCGCCCTTCTCAGTTTGCAGGCATCCGTACTGATTATGATTTAAACATCATTGGTGAGCCTGAAAACTTTTATTGCAAGCAAGCAACTGATTATCTTCCTAAACCAGAAGCAATACTTGTTACAGGGATCACGCCGCAATTAGCCAATTTAAAAGGCATGGTTGAATCAGAGTTTATGGGGCGCATTAATACCATTTTCAGCCAGCCCAATACCTGTGTCGTTGGCTACAACTCACTAAGATTTGATGATGAAGTTAGCCGTTATGGTTTTTACCGTAATTTCATTGACCCTTATGCCCGTGAATGGCAAAACGGCAACACTCGCTGGGATATCATTGATTTAGTCAGAGCCTGTTATGCCTTTAGACCAGAAGGCATCAACTGGCCATTAAAAGAAGATGGCTCGCCAAGCTTTAAATTAGAACAGTTAACCCAAGCTAATGGCTTAAGTCATGAACAAGCTCATGATGCTATGAGTGATGTTTACGCCACCATTGCCATTGCAAAACTCATCAAAGAGAAACAACCTAAGTTATATGATTATTACTTTAACCTTCGTAATAAAAATAAAGTTGCCGAATTAATCCAAGGCGACTTTATGCAGCCTTTGGTACATGTGAGTTCTAAAATCAGTGCAGCTAAAGGATGTGTCACTTTAATCGCGCCTGTTGCGCCGCATCCATCCAATAAAAACGCCATGATTTGTATTAATTTGGCAATGGATATTAGCCCATTGATCGACTTATCGGTAGAAGATATCGTCGAGCGCATGTATACCTCACGTGCCGATTTAGCCCCAGATGAATTACCGATCCCGTTAAAGCAAATCCACGTCAATAAATGTCCATTTATTGGTACGCCTAAGTTACTCACTGAAGAAGTGGCAGCAAGGCACCAATTTGATATGGACTTTGCCCGTCAGCAATACAAACTGTTCAAACAGCACCCTGAGCTACGAGAAAAAATGCAGGCGGTATTCGAGGCGAATAATCACCCTGCAGCGACAGATCCTGATTTAATGCTTTATAGCGGCGGTTTTTTTAGCCGCGCCGATAAAGCCAAAATGGAAATGATCCGCAATACCAAAGCCGAAAACTTAGCCGCGCTTAATCTAGAATTTGACGATCCCCGCATTGAGCAGATGCTATTTCGCTATCGTGGCCGTAATTACCCAGAAACATTAAGCCACGATGAGTCATTAAGATGGCGAGAGTTTTGCCAACAACGTTTATCAGATGCCGATTATGTGATTAATCTCGAAAACTTGTTGGAAGAAACCAGCGACAATGAACATAAGCAGAAATTACTAAAAGCACTGTGCATGTATTTACAAGCCTTATAACGCAAGCTTTTAGTCATTAATCATTTTATAAAGGAATTGGTCATGCAAAATCGCTTTATTGATAGCATCACCCAACTACCCAAGCCACTGGCAAGCGCATTAATACCATTACTTAATGACGATTTTTGTGGCCATATTGATGCAAGCCAATTAGCTCAGCTCGTCACAGCATCGCAAATAGATGAAGAGCAATTACTACTGAGCTTGTTGCCAATTGCTGCCGCCCTCGCCAAGCCAAGTATTAGTGAATTTTATGTCGGCGCAATCGCCAAGGGTGAAAGTGGTGATATCTATATGGGAGCCAATTTTGAATTAGCTTCTGAAGCTCTATTTCATACCGTCCATGCCGAGCAAAGCGCGATAAGCCATGCATGGCTCAATGGCGAGCAAAAAATTATTGATATTGTTGTCAACTTTACCCCTTGTGGTCATTGTCGTCAGTTTATCAATGAATTGGTCGACGGCATTGGTATTAAAATTCACTTGCCAGGTCAGCAATCACAGTTACTTAGTCATTATTTACCCTATGCCTTTGGCCCTGCTGATTTGCAGGTGACAAAACCTTTATTATCAAAAAGTAACATTGAGTTTAGTTTAAACTCTGATGATCCCATGATAATTGAAGCCATAGATCAAGCAGGCCTAAGCTATGCGCCTTATACCAATAATTATGCTGCAGTGGTACTAGAAACCAAAGACGGCAAAACCTATTGTGGACGTTATGCTGAAAATGCGGCATTCAACCCATCTATGATGCCAATGCAAATGGCGCTATCTAATTTAATTCGCCATAACCGTGAATACAGTGATATCAACCGCGTTGTGCTCATTGAGTCATCAAAGGGCAAGATAAGCTTAGTCAATGCGTCTATGGATACCTTGCAAGCGGTGTGCGCCATAGAACTTGAACATATCGTGGTTGACCCAAGTTAACTTATTAAATCTAAGTGACTAAATCTAAGTGACTAAATCCAAGTGACTAAATTTAAACCACTATATTTAAGCCACTCAATTTTAAAAATAGCATTGAATACAATCCATCGGCACCTTTGCTATGGGTTGTATTCAAATAGCAATAAATTAAAACACAGCCACATTTACACTCACATCTTAAAGCCTTACACTCTGCTCTTCCTTACTCGCTTGTTTCTTTAATGACATTAGAACCTTCATGCCAGATTTTACCGTATTAGCTGTATTTATTCCCACTTTCTTTTTTGTATCGATCACTCCCGGTATGTGTATGACACTGGCAATGACCTTAGGTATGAGCATTGGCGTTAAACGCACCCTTTGGATGATGCTAGGTGAGCTTATTGGCGTGGCATTGGTGGCTATTGCGGCGGTGATGGGCGTGGCTAGCGTGATGCTAAACTACCCTGATATATTTGCAGTCTTAAAATGGTTGGGCGGCGCTTATCTTGCTTATATTGGCATTAATATGTGGCGTTCAAAAGGAAAAATGGCCATTATCGAAGGCCAGCAAACAGATACTAGCATCAGTAATTCCGCATTAATGTCACAAGGTTTTATAACCGCTATTGCCAACCCTAAGGGCTGGGCTTTTATGATTTCACTGCTGCCCCCTTTTATTAATGTAGACCAAGCTGTTGGAACGCAACTTTTCTGGTTATTGTCGATTATCATGCTCACAGAATCAGCTTCGATGTTAGCTTACGCCAGTGGCGGAAAGAGCTTGAGACTTTTTCTATCTCGTGGGGATAATATTAAATTAATGAATCGCATAGCGGGCAGTTTAATGGTCGGTGTTGGCTTATGGTTGGCCTTGGGATAATCTTATAAAACAGATAAGTACAAGACCTACGAACATGAGTAATGACATGAGTAATGACATGAGCAATGCTATAAGTAATAGCATGAATAAAGTCACCTTAACAGGCTATATACTAGTCCCTGAGGCTGAATTAAAAGCGGTGATTGAAGCACTTAAGGTTCATAGCCAACTCACAAAACAAGAACCTGGCTGCTTATCATTTTCAGTCACACAAGATGCAAGCAACCCTGTTAAGTTTTACGTCTCTGAAACCTTTAAAAACCAACAAGCTTTTGATCACCACCAGCAAAGAACAAGTCATTCTAACTGGGCCCTTGTGAGTAAAAATGTCAGCCGTCACTATCAATTCAATAGCCTCATCAAGGATTAAATAGCGGCTTGCAAAGCAGTCATTCAATATCCGTTGATAAAAAGCACACCATTTGGCTTAGTTTGTCAAAGCTAGCCAAAACGCTATTTATAAGGCGAACTTTCAGCTAACTGCTGCATGTATTGCTTTATGTGCCGTTGCTCCTGCAGGCAATAATCTTCGATAGCATTGCTAAAGCCTTGATGAGTAAGGTTATGATTAGAATAAGTTTCAATGGGGACAAAACCTCTGGCCACTTTGTGCTCACCTTGCGCCCCAGCATCAAACACCATAAACCCGTTCGCTATGGCGTACTCAATACCTTGGTAATAACAGGTTTCAAAGTGTAAGCCGTCAATAAATTGTAAGCAGCCCCAGTAGCGGCCATATAAATGCGTATCAGTGGCAAAGTATAATGCAGAAGCGATTAATTGTGCCTGCTGGTGCGTTGTTGAATCTGACGCTTTTGTCACTAACAGCAACTTAATACTTGCGCCCATAGTCTTAGCGATTTGATAAAAAAACTCAGCAGATAAATAACCGCCATGACCTGAGCGTTTTAAATAGGTTTGTTGATAACAAGCAATAAAGCCTTGCCATTGCGCAGCGGTGGCTTTATCGCCATCAATAAACTCAAAATCCAAATTGTGCCTAGCTAAAGCCTTGCGCTCTTTAATGATATTTTTGCGTTTACGTGACACTAATTGCTGCAAAAAATCATCAAAGTGCTGATAGTTATGATTATGCCAATGAAACTGAGTGCCTAGCCTTGAAATATTATCTTGAGCTAAATTCAAATAATCAGCCTTGGGTAAAAACAAACAATGCCAAGAAGAGTAATACCCTTGCCCAAGTGTCTGATTTAGAAATTCACTCACTGCAGCGATGATCTCGGCTTTGTTTAAACTTGATTGACAGCAATCAAACCCAATACGCTCACCACTTACTGGTGTAAATGGCACCGCTAGCACTAACTTTGGGTAATAGCTTAAGTCATTACGCTCATAAGCCTCAGCCCACGCCCAATCAAACACGTACTCTCCCCAAGAGTGAGATTTTTCGTAACAAGGCGCAATAGCAACAATAACACCTGCTTGCTTTACCACAATATGTTTGGGCAACCAGCCCGATTGCTCTGAAACACATTGGCTTTGCTCTAATGCATTAAGGTAATCAAATGAAGTAAAGGGGTTTTTATCTGAAAAAATACGTTGCCACTCAGCTTTAGTAATAACAGACACCGAATCATAAAAGCCAATATTCAAGTCAATAGTGTGTGTGATAGACATATTCCCTTAAAAAGCACAGTTACATATTGTGTATTAGATCATAGTTATGGCACATTGCAACACATGATTAAAATTATAAAGGATTGAAAATGAGTTTCTTTTCAAAACTAAAACCGATCGTCATATCAACAAGTATTGCGCTGACGTTGAGCATATCATCTTTTACTTCCCTACAACTGCATGCTGCAAATGAACAATCGATTTATAGCCGTTCTGATACTTCACAACCAATTTGGGCCAAACATGGCATGGTTGCCAGCCAAGAATCACTTGCAACCCGCATTGGTGTCGATATTCTCAAACAAGGTGGTAATGCTGTTGATGCTGCTGTCGCGGTAGGGTTTGCATTAGCGGTCACCTTACCTAGAGCCGGTAATATTGGCGGTGGCGGCTTTATGTTAGTTCATCTTGAAAAAGAAGATAAAACCATTGCTATCGACTACCGCGAAACCGCGCCAGCAAAAGCCCACAAAGATATATTTTTAAATGAACAAGGTGATGTAGTAAAAAAACTTAGCCGTGAACATGGTTTAGCGGTTGGCGTGCCAGGCACTGTGATGGGGTTTGAACTTGCGCTAAACAAGTATGGCACCATGAGTATGAGCGAAGTCGTTAAACCTGCTATTGAACTTGCGCAAAAAGGCATTTTAATTAATTCAGACTTAGCAGATTCACTTGATGGATTAAAACGCCGTATTTCACAATGGCCAAGTTCTGCCAAAATATTTTATAAAAGTAATGGCGACAGTTTTGCCGTTAACGACACCTTAGTGCAAAAAGATTTAGCTCATTCATTATCATTAATTGCTAAGCATGGCAGTAAAGGCTTTTATCAAGGCGAAACCGCTGAGAAAATTGAGGCTGCGATTCAAGCTGCTGGCGGAATAATGAGCATGAATGATTTGAAAAACTATCAAGTCATTGAAAGAACACCTGTAACAGGCGAATACCGCGGCTATAAAGTGGTATCCATGCCACCCCCTTCTTCTGGTGGTATTCATATCATTGAAATGCTTAATGTACTCGAGCACTATCCTATTGAAGAGTTGGGTCACAATACTGCACAAACACTGCATTTAATGACGGAAACCATGAAGCATGCCTATGCTGACAGAAGTGAGTATTTAGGCGATCCTGATTTTCATAACGTGCCGACAGATAAACTCACTAGTCAAAAGTATGCTGATTCAATCGCTAAACAAATTGCCTATAACAAAGCCACGCCTAGTGCCGAAATTAAGCCTGGTGATTTATCCGTTTACGAAAGTAATCAAACCACTCATTACTCTGTGGTCGATAAATGGGGCAATGCTGTATCAAATACCTATACCCTAAACTTCAGTTATGGTTCTGGGCTGGTTGCTGCAGGTACCGGCATTTTACTTAACAATGAAATGGATGACTTTTCCGCAAAACCCGGTATTCCCAATGCCTATGGCTTAATCGGCGGTGAAGCCAATGCAATTGATGCTCATAAAAGGCCACTAAGCTCAATGAGTCCAACGATTGTGATGAAAGACGGTAAACCATTTTTGGTGACAGGCAGCCCTGGTGGTTCACGAATTATCACCACCACATTGCAAGTCATCATGAATGTCATTGACCATAAACTCAATATTGCAGAAGCCACTGCCGCAGCGCGAATTCACCATCAATGGCTGCCTGATTACATTGGTGTTGAAACCAGTTTAAATAACGATACGGTGACTTTACTGGAAGCCAAAGGCCATCAAGTTAAAACCAGTAGCGCAATGGGCAGCACTCAATCCATAGTGATAACCGACAAGGGGTTGTTTGGCGCATCTGATCCACGACGAGCAGGTTCAGAAACCCTAGGGCACTAAAAATAAACCTCAAACATCTGCATTAACTATTTATGGACAATCAGCTACAACATAAATAGTTAATGCGCCTTTGTAGCGCTAACATTCATTGTGCTTATTATTTAAACACCGCTATAAACAATAAAATCACTCAAGCTTTGTAGATTAAGCCTGCCGCTATTTTTCATATATCCCAGCAATCCTCCTAACTTTCTACTAATGATGATGTTCAAACTTATGAAATTACAGCTCTATTTATACGCAAGATTGTATTATCAACTTAAAACCCAAACGCAATGTTAATAATAAGTTAACCCAGCAACAAAAACTAATTAAATTCCACTTCTTCGCAGCAGATTTTTATATCAATATTTTAACAACTCAAAAAAACATTAAATAAAACTTAAGTATTTGAACATTACTGCCGATATTGTAACAACAAGAACAGACTTAAACATCGTAGCAACTATAATAACCACAAGGTAACAATTTTTATTTATAGTTCAATATCCGTTATAGGTAATTTTAAGCAAATGATGGATGCCACAGCTCTAAGGTGGCAATAAGTCAATATGAAAGGCATTAATTTTAAATACTAAAAACGTTTTACAACTTGATAAAATGAAGTTATCGCACACAAGCAATAGCGATTTGCAATCAAAGATAACAAAAAGTAAAAGTTTCATTTTTAATATCAGCTATTTTACAACAGCCAATCATTATATAACCGAAACTTTAATGACTCACCTTTAGCTAGATAAGTAGGATTATTCGAAATGAAATTAAATAGCTTAAAAATAAAGCATCGGATCGCGTTATTAACCATTGTCGCAATATTTTCATTTATTATCTCGATATTAATTAACAATCAAAGCGTGCAACAAAATGCGCAACGGTTAAATGATCTTCAGTCTCAACTATATCCTGCGTTAAATTTAGCCACTATTAACGAAGGCCTGTTACTTCAATTGGAACAAAATATACAAACAGCGGTAACCACTGGCGAAGAAGAAAGCTTAGAGACTGCCGCCAATATGGTCAAACAAGTTATCAGCAACTTAGACGCAATTAAAAGCTTACTGCCTGCTGAGTCATTTGACGCTAATAATATGCAAAATGATTTATCACTGTATTTTGATAATGCACAACTTTTGGTCGCTGAGTTTTTAAAAAGTGATGTTGATTTTAATAAAATCACCATACAAGCGGCAGCCAATGCCAAACGCTATGAGCAACTTGTTGAAAGGTTTAGCAATAAACACTTAACTTTTTCTCAGCAGTTTGAATCAAGCATTGATACTACGCTGGCCAGTTCAGATACAGCAGCCAGTTCAATGCTTGCTATCGGTATCATTGCATCGATGTTTCTGATTGTGGTTGGTTTATTAGTTAACCGCTCAATCATTGTTACCCTTGAAAGTGTTACTCAGTCACTGCGTAATATTTCTGAAGGTGAAGGTGATTTACGCTCAAGAGTTGATTACCAAGGTAAAGATGAAATTGCAGATTTAGTCCATTGGTTTAACCAATTTGTTTCAAAATTACAGCTCAGCATTGCTGATACCAAGCAAACTACTGACAGTTTAGGGCTCGCTTCACAAACATTACTCAATAGCTGTAAAAATAGTGAACAAACAGTCAATGAGCAAAATCAATCTGTCGAACAAATATCCCATGCGATGAGAGAAATGTTCGTTAGCGTGGCCCACATTGCCGAATATGCCGCCAATGCTGCATCGGAAGCTGATAATGCCAATGAAGAAGCTTTACAAGGTCAGCAAGTGGTCAGTAAAGCCATTACTACCATTAACCAGCTCTCTGAAGAAGTCAGAACAACCTCCGTTGTGGTCAATCAACTTGAAGCCTTTACCAGTAATGTGAATGACATCTTGGATACTATCCGCGGGATTGCAGATCAAACTAATTTACTGGCACTAAATGCGGCGATTGAAGCAGCAAGAGCCGGCGAACAAGGCCGAGGCTTTGCCGTTGTCGCAGATGAAGTTAGAACGCTTGCTTCACGCACTCAAGCCTCAACACAAGAAATTCAACAAGTATTGCAAGAGCTTCGCTCTACTTCAACACAAGCGGTTGATGCAATGCAGCGTGGAATAGAAACCGCAGAAGAAGGCGTAAAAACCACTTCACTAGCAGGAGATGCATTAATCAATATCACTAATAAAGTCAGTGCTATATCCATAGTTAATGACCAAATTGCCGCGGCCACTGAAGAGCAACACAACACTTCAGAACTCATTCAACAATATGTCGCAGATATTGAAACCAATGCCGCTAAAGTAAAAATGACCACGGATGAAATGGGCGGGATTAGTCATGATATTGAAGGGGTTAGCCAACAGCTTCAATCCATTACAGGTCAATTTAAAGTCTAATAATTAGAAATATAAAGGTAGAAAATCACACTATTTCTGCCTTAAGAATAATAACCAGGAGTAACACTATGAGTTTTAATTTGAAAGCGCTACCTTTAGCAATTTCAGTCGCAATGCTACCAGCACTTGCAGTGGCCAATGACGCTACCGATGAAAAATTAGCCAAACTTGAACAACAAGTTAAATCATTACAAGCAAATCAAACTGCCAATTTGACCGAACGCTTCAAATTCAACGGATTTATGACGGGCGCTTTCATCACTTCCGATAACAACGCAGGTTATGCCGGAGCAACCACTTCAGCTAACTTCAATGAAGGCAGCAAATTTGGTTTACAAGGTACGTTTGCAATTACAGATCAGACTCAAGCTGTTATGCAGTTGATGATGAGAGGCGAAAATGATTGGGATGTAGAAGCTGAATGGGCTTATATCTCTCATCGCTTTGAAAATAATATCCAAGCTCGTGCAGGTAAATTACGTATACCACTGTATATGTACTCAGATTATCTTGATGTTGGTTATGCCCAGCCATTTGTACGTCCACCATCAGATGTATACGACCCAGTGCCATTTACCTCCTATACAGGTGGAGATGTTAGCTACGATGTTGAATTTGATGATTCAACAATGACCATTCAAGCTTTTGGTGGACAATCTGAAGCTGCTGGCGTTGACATGAAAAATATTTTAGGTGTCAATGTTACTTGGACTGATGAAACTTGGACTCTACGAGGCTTATACGGTGAAGCAATTTTAGACGGTGATGTTAAGCGTCAAATTAAACAAGAACTAATGCCAAATACCGAGATCGATGTCACTGTTACGCTACTAGAAATAGATCGAGAAAAAGGCACTTTCGCGGGCGTTGGCGCTAGTTACGATAATGGATCTTTCTTAGCCATTACAGAGTTAACACGCATCGAAGTGGATGGCGCTTATCCTGATTCTGATTCAGGTTACTTAACCTTGGGTTACCGTATCAATGACTTCACACCTTATGTAACAGCTTCTTTCTTCGAAACTAAAGATAACGATAGCAGAACTATTATTGATGAGGCTTCAGCAATTCAAGCCGCTATTTTTAATGGCCAAAGAAAGTCATACAGTGCAGGCCTACGTTGGGATGCACTTGATAATTTAGCCATAAAATTCGACGTCACATACTCTAATGATTTTGGCGAAACATCTGGTGGATTAGAGACTAACATAGCAAAAGAATTTGATGATACTACCGTGTATACCGTTCAATTTGACGCAGTATTTTAATTAGGAGTGATGAAATGAAAAAATTATTATCTATTTTAGCGCTCAGTGTGAGCTGTGTGTTTTCTGTTAATGCTGCCGTAGTAGTGATCGGTAATCCAGCCGCTGCTGATATCAGCAAATCCGATGCTAAAAAAGCCTTTTTAGGCAAAGGTTCTTCATTTGTCGTTTATGAACTTGAAGAAGGCAACCCTATCCGCTCTGAATTTCATAGCGCAGTAACGGGTAAGTCTGATGCTCAGCTTAAAGCTTTTTGGTCAAAGCAGGTATTTACTGGTAAAGGCACACCACCAGCAACCATTGGTGACGCATCAGGCATGAAAGCTGCAATAGCAGCAGATGCTAATGCTATCGGTTATATTGACGAAGCCGATGTTGATGGCAGCGTGAAAGTAATTCTAAAACCATAACATTGCTCGAAATAGTGTGACTTAAACATAGATTATAAGCCTTGTTTACATATCACTAGTTAGTAATAAATAAAGGACTTAACTCTCGTTAGGTCCTTTTTTTATGTTTTGTTACAAAAGTAACCTAAAGGTATACGAAAGTATGATAAAAATTTGTTAATCTAGCAGCAAATCATAAACAAATAACAATGATGATTTGTGACTCTTTAACGGTTTATACATCGGCATAGGGTTATTTAGACAACCATTTCAAAGCAAACAGGGAAATAATTATGAAGGGACTAACCCTCACACCACTTTTTTCTGCCATGGCGTTAACTTTAGCGCTAAGTGCATGTTCAGATAATAACGTTGAAAGCGTCCAAACGTCTCAAGCACCCAATGCGGTTGCTACGGCTAGCACCAGCCAAGACGTGAGTAATCCATTTTTTAAACCCTATGATACCTTTATGGAAATCCCAGATTTCGATAACATCAAAAATGAGCATTTCTTACCGGCATTTGAAGCGGGTATTGCTGAGCGCAAAGCAGAAATCAATGCCATTACCAATAACCCTGATGCTGCGACATTTGCAAACACCATTGAAGCGATGGAGTTTTCAGGCACCTTATTAACGAAAGTATCGAGCGTTTTCTATAATTTGACCGGTGCTCACACTAACCCAGATATACAAACGATTTCAAAACAAGTGTCACCTATGCTGTCATCAGCTAGTGATGATATTTATTTAAATGATAAATTATTTCAGCGCGTTAAAACTGTTTACAACCAAGCTGAAACCTATCAACTTAATACTGCACAAACTAAGCTTCTAGAAGATACTTACAAACGATTTACCCGTGGCGGCGCCAATTTATCGGCTGAAGATAAAAACACCCTACGGGCGTTAAATGAACAGATTGGTAAATTAAACTTAGAGTTTGGTGACAACCTACTGGCTGAAACCAATGCTTTTGAGCTTGTCATAGATAAACAAACAGATTTAGCAGGCTTGCCTCAAGATATTATCGATACCGCTGCAGCAACAGCTACAAAACGTGGCCATGAAGGCAAGTGGGTGTTTACCACGCAGCGTCCTTCAATTACACCATTTTTAACCTATGCTGAAAATCGCGATTTAAGAGAAGCGCTTTTCAAAGGTTATATTGAGCGTGCCAATAATAATAATGCCAATGATAACAAAGCAGGTTTAGCGAAAATTGCGGCACTTCGCGCACAAAAAGCTAACTTAATGGGCTATAAAACTCATGCTCATTTTGTATTAGAAGAACGCACAGCTAAAAGCCCAGAAAATGTTTACGCCTTACTAGATAAAGTATGGCCTGCAGCGCTCGCACAAGCTAATGCTGAAGTTGCTGATATGCAAGCCGTTATTGACTCACAAGGCGGTGACTTTAGCCTACAAGCTTGGGACTGGTGGTATTACTCAGATCAAATCCGCGTTGCAAAATACGACTTTAATGAGCAACAGACTCGTCCTTATTTTTCACTTGAATCAACATTATCAGGTGTATTTTATACCGCTAATCGCTTATTCGGCATCACAATGAAAGAGCGCACCGACTTACCTAAGTACCACCCAGATGTCAGAACCTGGGAAGTTTATGACAAAGACGGTTCTTTAATGGCTATTTTCTTGGGTGACTACTACGTGCGCGATAGCAAGCGTGGCGGTGCGTGGATGAATGCCTTCCGCTCACAATCTAATATGAACGGCGTTGAATCAAAGCCAATTATTGTCAATGTACTTAACTACCCTCGCCCAACGGGTGATGAGCCTTCACTACTCACATTTGATGAGGCTAGCACCCTATTCCACGAGTTTGGACATGCGCTACATGGAATGCTATCAAAGGTTGAATATGCTTCTCAATCAGGTACTTCAGTACCGCGAGATTATGTCGAGTTCCCTTCACAAGTGATGGAAAACTGGATGACGCAACCTGAAGTGTTAGCGCAGTTTGCAATACATTATAAAACCGGCGAAGTGATCCCCACTGAACTTGTTAAGAAAATTCAAGCTGCCAGTAAATTCAACCAAGGGTTTGCTACCGTTGAATATATGGCAGCCACTAAGCTTGATTTAGACTGGCATACATTAACAGACACCAAACTAAGAGATGCCGCCGAATTTGAAGCTGAATCACTTGCCAATATGGGCTTAATTAAAGAAATTGCCCCACGATATCGCAGCAGTTACTTCTCGCATATTTTTGCCGGTGGTTATTCTGCAGGTTATTACAGCTATCTTTGGTCTGATATTTTAGGCGCCGATGCTTTTGAAGCATTTAAAGAAAATGGTATTTTTGACCCAGCAACAGCCCAAGCTTTTAGAGACAATATCTTGTCTCAAGGTGGCAGCGCCGACCCAATGCAGCTTTACCGTCAGTTCCGTGGTAAAGATGCTGGGATCGAGCCACTGTTAAGAAGCCGCGGCTTATTAGAAGATAACGCAGCAGAGTAACTTTATCAGAGTAAATCTGCAGACAATCCTCTGCCTGCAAAGAACAAAGCCTGATGTGTTAACATCAGGCTATCTGAAAAAGCTCATCGTTCTCATCCAAAGCACCGCAGCTAAGCGGTGTTTTTTATGCTGATAAAGAAATACTTTATCGTCATTAAAGCGCTGCACGATCAATTTACAGCCCATTTAATCAAACACTAAGCCGATAACAATCAAAAAATATTCAACAAACTGCTTCTATAACCATTTTAGTTAACTTATCACCAATCAAATCATAACTTTGCAATATAGTTTCTGTATAATCCACTGTAATTAACTCACAAATCAAACCCAATGAGTTAACAAAAATAATAGAGCACAAAAATCAAGCTCAGGGTCAAAATAAGAGAGAAAAATAATGGTAAACCAAAAGCTAATAGTCACTATTATAGTTGGCGTACTAGGCGTCAGCGCTTGTGATTCATTGCATGATCAGGCGACAGAAGTTAAGTCTGATGATGTTCAGCCCCTCACCGTCAATTTACGTATTCTAGAAACATCGGATCTTCATGCAAACATCATGGATTTTGATTATTACAAAACAAAATATGATCCGACCATAGGCTTAGCCCGCACTGCAAGTTTGATAAAACAACAAGGTCAAAGTGCTGATAATTTTGTCTTAGTTGATAATGGTGATTTGCTTCAAGGCAGCCCTATGGGTGACTATATTGCCAATAATTTTAAACAAATAAGCGCTAACAGTGATACTCACCCAGCTTATAAAGCAATGAATACCCTGGGTTATTCAGTAGGAAATATTGGTAATCATGAATTTAACTACGGTTTAGATTTTTTACACCAGTCTATCTCGGGAGCCAATTTCCCTTATATTAACGCCAACGTATTATGTGAAGCCGACTGTTGGGATAACAAAGTCAAAGGCGATAACCTATTTACCCCTTATATCATTGAAGAAAAAAACGTCGTCGACACCAATGGCGATAAACACATAATTAACATCGGCTATATTGGCTTTGTACCACCACAAATTCTTTTATGGGACAAACAAAACCTTACGGGTAAAGTCACCGTAATGGGAATTATAGAAGCGGCTGAAAAGTTTGTGCCTATGATGAAAGCTCAAGGCGCTGACATTATCGTCGCTATTCCCCACTCTGGGGTCGGCAGCCCTGAAAACCCCATCGACATTAATGATGAAAATGCCACTTGGGCATTATCAAAAGTAGCGGGTATTGATGCGATTACCTTTGGTCATAGTCATTCAATATTCCCTTCAAGCACCTTTTCAGACCTTAAAAATGCCGATATAAACAAAGGCACCATAAATGGCATTGCGGCGGTTATGCCTGGACGTTGGGGCGATAACCTCGGCGTTATCGATTTTAAGTTAGCATTACAAGATGGCAGCTGGACAATTGTTGACAGCATGGCCAAAGCCTTGCCTATTTTTGATAAAAAAGCGACTAACCCTGAGCTGGTGACTGCAGATAAAACCATAAGTGATGCTGTAGCTAAAGAGCATCAAGCTACATTGGATTATGTCGATCAGCCCATAGGTAAAGCATCGGCTGATATGTTTAGCTTTTTGACCTTAGTACAAGATGATCCCACAGTGCAAATTGTGTCAGATGCACAAATTGCTAAAGTGAAAGCTAACTTAACGGAGGCTTTAAAAGATATTCCGGTATTGTCCGCTGCTGCGCCATTTAAAGCAGGTGGCCGCCATAGCACTGCAGCAGATGCCGAGTCTTATGTGCAAGTCCCAAGTGGTGAGCTAACCTATAAAAATGCGGCAGATTTATATCTTTACCCTAACACCTTGGTTGCTGTTAAGTTAAGTGGCGCTCAAATTAAAGATTGGTTGGAATGCAGTGCAAATCAATTTAATCAAATTGATGTTAACTCTACTGAGCCTCAATACCTGATTAACTGGAATACCCACCGCACCTATAACTTTGATGTCATAGATGGTGTCAGCTACAACATTGATGTAACTCAACCAAATAAATTTAATGGCGATTGTGCATTAGTTAATGCCGATGCTAACCGAATAGTCGGGCTAAGTTACACTCACGGCGACACTGTTATCAGTGGTGCTGAATTTAATGCCAAAGAATTTATAATCGCAACCAATAATTATCGCGCATTTGGTGGTAAATTCGCCGGAACGGGTTCTGAATTCGTGGTAATGGAACTACCAGACACAAACCGTGAAGCCCTAGCTCAGTACATCACTGATGAAACTGAAGCCAATGGTTTAGTTGATCCAAGTGCTGATAATAACTGGGATTTCGTGACCATTAATTCGGCAACAAAGTTAGATATTCGCTTTGAAACCCAAAACAGTGAACTTGCTGATAAATTTATCAGCGGCTATCAAGTGCGACCTATGACAAAGCGCACTGATATCACAGATGAATTTGGTTTTGCGATTTATAATATTGACCTGCAATCCGCTGTTAAAGCTAAATAATCAACCTTTAACATCAAAAAAGGCGCCGCGGCGCCTTTTTAGTTAATCTTAAAACAAGTCTAATCATCAAGTTCAAACATTAATCCCATTTTAGCAATTTGTGCCAATGGCACCTTATGTTGATTACGTTTAGCGCATAATTTTTGATGTTCAACACTTTTAGGCTCACCAGTCACCACGACTCTTACTTGATAACCCAAGGCCTTCGCTGCGGCTTCATAAGCCATATATTCCCAACGGCATACATTGGTATTGTCACAAATAACGTAAGGCTCGTTATGAGCCATCGCATTAATAAATGCGCTTAAATTAGCCTGGTGATACTGGGCAAGTTTTTTTGGATTAAAGCGGTATTCGCCATTACGAACAAAATAACTGTCAGTAGAAAAGTAACCATATTGCCGTATGTGTATGGCGTTATCTACACCTAACTTTTCAATGAATTCATTAACCCAAGTTGATTTACCACTACCCGGTAAACCGCGCATGATTATCGCAACTTTATCCCTACTCAAGCACTCATTTCCTTTGTCGCGACTTCACTGCCAAGGGTTTTACCGGCTAAAATTGACTCTACTAACGCAGGCACAACATCACCAGCTTTACCGGTAAAATGATATTGAAATTGGCTATGGCGATCTGCCGCTAACAGATTAACTTCTACTGTTTGTGCACCATGATGATTAGCGCTGTCGACAAAGCCCGCTGCGGGATAAACCGTCCCAGAAGTCCCAATAGCGATAAATAAATCACAGTTATCCAGCGCATCATGAATTCTATCCATACCAAATGGCATTTCACCAAACCAGACAATATGCGGCCTTAATCGTTTGGCAGGAATACAGCAGGTACAGCAATTGTCTTCACCAAAAGGTTCTCTAAGGACAAACGTTTGCAATGACTGTGGGCAGCGTCCTTTGGATAATTCTCCATGCATATGTAATAAACGTTTTGAACCTGCCCGCTCGTGTAAATCATCTACATTTTGAGTGATAACCAGTAGCTTGCCTGGAAACTCAGCTTCTAATTTTGCTAATGCTGCATGAGCGGCATTAGGATGAACCTCACCGCTATGGAGGTTTTCCCAACGGCTATTATAAAAACGTTCAACTAAATTGATATCGCGGGCATAACCTTCAGGGGTGGCCACATCTTCAATATGATGTTGCTCCCACAAACCGTCTTCATCGCGAAATGTTTTTATCCCCGATTCAGCGGAAATACCTGCGCCAGTTAAGACCACAATCTGCTGATACATGTGAATTCCTTGTTTTGATTATAATTATCATTACTGGGTACAAAGCTTGATAACCCTATTTAACATTATAGTGATATAAAAGCCGTTAATGCTCAATAATCCCTTAGTATAAGTAAGTTTATTAGGTGAATTTTAACCTATTGGTCAATATTGTATGGCTCATTGGCCAAAATCACTGCTTATATGACGATTAACTCATTTGAAAGGTTCCAGTTTCTGATTGCAACACATATAATGATCTTAATTATCCACGGAGGAACCGATAAGGTTCTGTAATCAAGAGATTAGCGATGACAGATGGAAATCAAGCACTCAAGAAAGCAGGTTTAAAGATAACACTGCCACGAGTTAAAATTCTAGAATTAATGCAAGCCCCTGAAAACCAACATATCAGTGCAGAAGATCTGTACAAAAAATTACTCGATATTGGTGAGGAAATTGGCTTAGCTACTGTTTATCGCGTATTAAACCAATTTGATGATGCGGGTATCCTTAATCGTCACCATTTTGAAAGTGGCAAAGCGGTTTTTGAAATGTCGACCCAAAAGCATCATGATCATCTTGTTTGCTTAACCTGCGATAAAGTAATTGAATTCTCTGATGAGGTCATTGAACGTCGTCAGGACGAAATTGCAATGCGTCATAATATTAAGCTAACTCACCACAGCTTATATTTATACGGTCACTGCACCAATGACAGCTGTGATCACGCTGACGAATAATTATCGCCAAGCCTGATAAATAGTCATTAAAAAACCAGCATACTTGCTGGTTTTTTTGTTTTTACACTCGCCATAAGTTATGCCTTTATAAAGCCATTTGATACACATGTACTTTCGAGCCGAGATATTCGCTTTCTTCATGTATGCTCATACCGAGCTTTTTCGCTATCGCTTCTGAACCTGTATTGCCATGTAAAATAAGGGCTATGATTAAGTCGATATCGAATTGTGGTTTTAGTGTGTTAACTGCTGCTTGCGCCGCCTCATAGCCAATACCCTTGCCCCAATACTCAGGTAAGTAGCGATAACCTATTTCGACTTTGTCATATTCAGGGATGTATTTAGGGCCACAAAATCCGATGATTTTATTATCTTGTTTATGATGCACCGCCCAGCGACCAAAACCAAACTCTTGATAACTCGCATTAATAATGTGGTGAAATACGTCCCTAGCCTCTTCAATACTCGTTAGCGGATCTTGGGGAATATAAGTCAATATTTCAGGAATGCTATTCATTAAAAAAATTGCTTCTGCATCTTCTTCAACAAAAGGACGCAGAATAAGCCTTGGGGTTTCGGTAATGGTACCTGTGAGTTCAATGATGCTGTTCATGATTATCCTTAACCATTTGAATATTAATCTTGCTAGTTAAACACAGATTAATACTCAGTAAAACATATGATTACAGTTTTAAATTAATAATTTTGAAGAACATATTTAGCGATAGGAAACGAAAAAACAAAAAAGGCGCCAAATGGCGCCTTTTGATTAACTCACTAGAATTTACCAGCCAGTTTTAGTACGCAGTGCTTTACCGATGTCAGCTAAAGAGCGAACTGTGCTTACGCCAGCAGCTTCTAATGCAGCAAACTTATCTTCAGCAGTACCTTTACCACCAGCGATAATTGCGCCAGCATGACCCATACGCTTACCTTCTGGTGCAGTAACACCAGCAATGTAAGATACAACAGGCTTAGTTACATTTGCTTTGATGAATTCAGCAGCTTCTTCTTCAGCAGTACCACCAATTTCACCAATCATTACGATTGCTTCAGTTTGTGGATCGTTTTGGAACATTTCCAATACGTCGATGAAGTTAGTACCTGGAATTGGGTCACCACCAATACCTACACAAGTAGATTGGCCAAAACCTTCGTCAGTAGTTTGTTTAACAGCTTCGTACGT
The DNA here is from genome assembly GCF_002873635.1 of Shewanella sp. 10N.286.52.B9. Classification (NCBI taxonomy): domain Bacteria; kingdom Pseudomonadati; phylum Pseudomonadota; class Gammaproteobacteria; order Alteromonadales; family Shewanellaceae; genus Shewanella; species Shewanella sp. 10N.286.52.B9. The sequence goes on along the minus strand of NZ_MCTY01000102.1, from coordinate 11,747 downwards.
TAATGTACCAGAGCGTGAAACAATACCGACTTTACCAGGCTTGTGGATGTGACCAGGCATGATACCAATCTTACACTCACCAGGAGTGATAACACCTGGACAGTTAGGACCAATCATACGCACGCCAGTTTCTTCAAGTTTAACTTTAACTTGAAGCATGTCTAAAGTTGGAATACCTTCAGTAATGCATACGATTAGCTCAATGCCACCGTCGATTGCTTCAAGGATTGCATCTTTACAAAAAGGTGCTGGTACATAGATAACAGTCGCAGTTGCACCCGTTTCAGCTACAGCATCTTTAACAGTATTAAATACAGGAAGACCTAGGTGAACTTGACCACCTTTTCCTGGAGATACACCGCCAACCATTTTTGTACCGTAAGCAATTGCTTGCTCAGAGTGGAAAGTACCTTGGCCACCAGTGAAACCTTGACAGATAACTTTAGTATCTTTGTTAATTAATACGGACATTATTTGCCCTCCGCAGCAGCAACAACTTTCTCAGCAGCATCTGTTAATGACGCAGCTGCGATAATATCAAGACCAGAACCTGCAAGCACTTCACGGCCTAATTCAGCGTTAGTACCTTCAAGACGGACAACAACAGGAACTTCTACACCGACTTCTTTTACAGCGCCGATAATACCTTCTGCAATCATGTCACAACGTACGATGCCACCAAAGATGTTAACTAAAACAGCTTTAACGTTTGAGTCAGAAAGAATGATTTTAAATGCTTCTGCTACACGTTCTTTAGTTGCTCCGCCGCCAACGTCTAAGAAGTTAGCTGGCTTGCCGCCATGTAGGTTTACGATGTCCATAGTACCCATTGCTAGGCCTGCACCGTTAACCATACAACCCACGTTTCCGTCTAATGCAACGTAGTTAAGTTCAAACTTAGCTGCGTGTGCTTCACGAGCATCATCTTGTGATGGATCGTGCATGTCACGGATTTTAGGTTGACGGAATAAAGCATTTCCATCGATACCAATCTTGCCATCAAGACAATGGATATTACCTTCGTCAGTGATCACAAGCGGGTTGATTTCTAATAAAGCGAAATCATGGTCTTCGAACATTTTTGCAAGACCCATAAACACTTTAGTGAACTGCTTCATTTGAGTTGGGTTTAAACCTAACTTAAAGCCAAGATCACGTGCTTGGTATGGTTGAGGACCTGTTAAAGGATCGATAATTGCTTTGTGAATTAACTCTGGGGTTTCTTCAGCCACAGTTTCAATTTCAACGCCACCTTCAGTTGATGCCATAAACACAACGCGACGAGTCGCACGGTCAACAACAGCACCTAGGTAAAGTTCATTTGCAATATCAGTACAGCTTTCTACTAAAATTTTAGCAACAGGCTGGCCTTTTTCATCAGTTTGGTAAGTCACTAAGTTCTTACCTAACCATTTTTCAGCAAATGCTCTGATTTCTTCTTTATCGCCAGTGACTTTAACGCCACCTGCTTTACCACGGCCGCCAGCGTGTACTTGACACTTAACAACCCACATATCGCCGCCAATGTGACCAGCAGCTTCTACCGCTTCTTGGGCTGTATCGCAAGCGAAGCCTTCTGAAACTGGTAAACCATATTCGGCAAATAAGGATTTTGCCTGATACTCATGCAAATTCATGATGATCTATCCATATACTTCTTTATAAAATCCTACTGGCTCTAACGAGCCAGCTACGAGGGTATTGTCTAGTTGACTCTTAGAGGTCAAGCAATAGACGAGTTGGATCTTCAAGGAAGTCTTTAATAGCGACCAAGAAACCAACCGACTCACGGCCATCAACAATTCGATGATCGTAAGATAATGCTAGGTACATCATAGGTTGAATAACAACCTCACCATTCACAGCCATTGGGCGATCTTTAATAGCATGCATGCCTAAAATCGCGCTTTGTGGAAGGTTTAAAATTGGCGTCGACATTAGCGAGCCAAATACGCCGCCATTAGTCACGGTGAAGTTACCACCGGTCATATCAGCAACAGATAACTTGCCATCACGGCCTTTGATTGCTAATTCACGCACATTTTTTTCAATTTCAGCAAGGCTCATGGTATCGGTATCACGTAATACTGGGGTAACCAGACCACGTGGCGTTGATACCGCAATGCTGACATCAAAGTAGTTGTGATAAACCAGTTCATCACCGTCGATAGACGCGTTAACTTCAGGGAAACGTTTTAATGCTTCAGTCACAGCTTTTACGTAGAAAGACATGAAACCTAAACGAATACCATGACGTTTTTCAAATACTTCTTGGTATTGCTTACGAATATCCATGATTGGCTGCATGTTAACTTCGTTAAACGTTGTTAGCATTGCCGTAGAGTTTTTAGCCTCTAATAAACGATTAGCAATAGTCTTACGTAAACGCGTCATAGGAACACGTTTTTGAGTACGACCTTCAAGTGGTGCAATTGGCGCAGGCGCTGCAGCAGGTTTAGCCGCAGGTGCTGACTTCACAAATGCTTCAACATCTTCTTTAGTCACACGTCCACCAACACCAGTGCCTTTTACTTTGCTTGCATCAAGGTTATGCTCAGCAATGAGACGGCGTACAGATGGGCTTAATGCATCATTTGACTCATCTGTAGATTCAGCTACTGGTGATGCAGCTTCTGCTTCTGCTTTAGTCACTTCTTGGCCTGAAACTGCACCAGCAACGAAGTTTGCAATCACTTGCTCACCAAGAACAGTGTCACCTTCTTGGAATAATAATTCGCTAATAGAACCATCTTCTGGCGCAACAACTTCTAGTACAACTTTATCAGTTTCGATATCAACTAGATTTTGGTCACGAGAAACCTGTTCGCCAGGTTGCACATGCCATGTCGCGATTGTTGCATCTGCAACTGATTCTGGCAGAACGGGTACCTTAATTTCGATACTCATGGAAAGCTTTCCTTTTATAATTTTCTATTACGACAGTTTTAATGCGCTATTAACTAATGCTTCTTGTTGGCGTGCATGCAGAGCAGGATAACCACAAGCTGGTGCAGCAGATGCCTCGCGGCCAGCGTAGGTTAGTTCAGCTCCGGCAGGGATAGCTGCCCAGAAATGATGTTGGCTACAATACCAAGCACCTTGGTTCTGAGGTTCTTCCTGACACCAAACAAAATCTTTAACGTGCTGATAGTCAGCAAGTGCGGCTTGCATTTCTTCTTGCGGGAACGGATAAAGCTGCTCCACACGGACAATAGCAACGTTAGTAATTTCTTGTTTACGACGCTTGTCGAGTAATTCGAAATACACCTTACCACTACAGAAGACAACGCGATCAACCTTGCTCGCGTCTAATGCATCAAGCTCACCAATCACACTTTGGAAACTTCCTTCAGCGAGCTCTTCAAGTGTAGAAACCGCTAATGGATGACGTAGTAATGATTTAGGCGACATCACCACCAGTGGACGACGCATAGGACGTACAACTTGACGGCGTAGCATGTGATAAACCTGTGCAGGTGTAGAAGGAACACACACTTGCATATTGTGGTTTGCACAAAGCTGTAAGAAACGCTCAAGACGAGCAGATGAATGCTCTGGGCCTTGGCCTTCATAACCATGGGGAAGTAGCATCGTTAGACCACATAATCGGCCCCACTTTTGCTCACCTGAAGATAAGAACTGATCGATAACCACTTGAGCACAATTAACAAAGTCACCAAACTGCGCTTCCCAGATGGTTAATCCGCCCGGCTCTGCTGTGGCATAACCGTACTCAAATGCCAGTACCGAGGCTTCTGATAATACTGAGTCAGTAATATCAATCTCGCCCTGTTCATCAGCGACATTACGAAGCGGCAAATAAGTCGTACCATCATTTTGATTATGTAAAACTGCATGACGATGGAAGAAAGTACCACGACCAGAATCCTGACCGGTAATACGAACGCGTTTTTTATCTTCCAAAATGGTGGCGTAAGCTAAGGTTTCAGCAAAGCCCCAATCAACCGGTTTTTCACCGTTTGCCATCGATACACGGTCTTTATAAATCTTAGCGACCCGTGATTGCAATTTGTGGCTTTCAGGAATATCTACCATCTTTTGCGCAAGACCAATCAGCTTGTCAAAGTTCATTGCACCTTGATAGCTTTCATCCCACTCACGATTAAGATACGGCGACCAGTCAACAGTGTGTAACGTCATTGGACGCCACTCTTTCACTACACAATCACCTGCATCTAATGCATCACGGTAGTTATTGACAAGGCCAGTAACGTCATCAGCAGAGATACTATCTTCTTGAATTAATCGATCAGCATAAATCTTACGCGGCGTAGGATGCTTCTTAATTTTTGCGTACATTAGCGGCTGCGTTGCACTTGGCTCATCAGCTTCGTTATGACCATGGCGGCGATAACACACTAAATCAATCACCACATCACGCTTAAATTCGTTACGGTAATCCACCGCTAACTGCGAAATAAAGGCAACAGCTTCAGGATCATCTGCATTGACATGGAAAATAGGCGCTTGGACCATTTTGGCAATATCAGTACAGTATTCCGTTGAACGCACATCGGCAGTATTAGAGGTAGTGAAACCCACTTGGTTATTAATAACGATACGAATACTACCGCCAACTTTAAAACCACGGGTCTGAGACATGTTAAATGTCTCTTGCACAATACCTTGTCCAGTAATTGCCGAGTCACCATGAATGGTAATTGGCATAACTTGTAAACCATCGCTACAACCACGTCTGTCTTGACGCGCTCGTACTGAACCAATAACCACAGGGTTAACGATTTCTAAATGTGATGGGTTAAAGGCCAGTGCTAAATGAACGTTTCCGCCTGGCGTTTCGAAATCAGATGAAAAGCCTTGGTGATACTTAACGTCACCAGAACCTTGGATTTCATCATGCTTACCGGCAAATTCATCAAATAATTCAGCAGGACGCTTACCCAGTACGTTAACAAGGACGTTTAAGCGACCACGGTGAGCCATACCGACGACAATTTCTTTGGTACCTGCTTCACCTGCGCGATATAAAATCTCACGCATCATTGGCACTAACGCATCACCACCTTCAAGCGAGAAACGTTTTGCGCCTGGAAATTTTGCGCCAAGGTATTTTTCCATACCTTCAGCAGCATTTAGGCCTTCTAGAATGCGTTTCTTAGTGGTGTTATCGTAATTTGCTTTACCCAAAGACGGTTCAAGACGTTGCTGAATCCAACGCTTTTCATCGGTATCGGTAATATGCATGTATTCAGCACCAATAGAACCACAATAGGTACTTTTTAATGCATGAACTATGTCGGCTAATTTAAGGGTGTCACTACCGTATGCAAATGAACCGGTATTGAACTCACGTTGCATATCTTCGGCATCTAAACCATGAAATGCTGGGTCTAATTCAGATACTGGCTCACGGTGCCATAAACCTAACGGATCAAGGTTAGCATTTTGGTGACCACGAAAACGGTGAGCGTTAATTAACTGGAGGACTTTTACTTGTTTAGCATCTAACTCTGGGTCAGTAACACGGCTAGCGCCTTTGGCACGACCTTCTAATGCTAAACTGCGGAAATAATCACGTACTTTAGAGTGTGCAGTTTCAGGTAGATCTTGAGAAGTACCATTTACCGCAGGGAGATTATCAAAAACGACTTGCCAATCAGCGGTAACTGAACTTGGATCTTCTTGATAGGCTTCATACATCTCTTCTACGTAGGTCGAATTTGAGCCACTTAAATGTGACGATTCGAGCCAAGCTTTCATGATGCCTTGGTGCATTACTTTTCCTTCCAAACTTGATACACGTGCTTCGCCAATTTCATAATTGCGATACCTGGTTGCACCACAATCGAATCGTATTAACTCTTTCGTTTAACGCTGTTTATCAACTACGGATAATAGCGATATAACTATATAATTTAAACAGTTAATTACAAAGGTCTTCTAACACACACAAAAGAGTCATCCCCATAGTTGAAGATGACTCCCCAATAGAGCTATATAACAATAAATCCCAGCTCTATGTTGCGCATTTACACTGCTCGCTTCAGTAACATTGACTTAATGTGGCCAATGGCTTTAGTTGGGTTTAGTCCTTTAGGACACACATCAACACAATTCATAATACCGTGACAACGGAACACACTGTAAGCATCGTCTAAACCATCTAAACGCTCTTCAGTTGCCGTATCGCGGCTATCAATTAAGAAGCGATATGCATGCAGTAAACCACTTGGTCCGATAAATTTATCAGGGTTCCACCAGAAAGATGGACAAGCAGTAGAACAACAAGCACACATGATACATTCATATAATCCGTCTAAATGAGCACGCTCTTCAGGTGATTGTAAATGTTCACGAGCCGGTGCTTTCTCATCATTGATAAGAAACGGTTTAATTTTTTCGTACTGAGTGTAGAACTGAGTCAGGTCGACAATTAAATCGCGCACAACTGGCATGCCAGGAAGTGGGCGAATTTCAATTTTCTTACCTTTAAAAGTAGAAACAGGCGTAATACACGCAAGGCCGTTTTTACCATTCATGTTCATACCATCACTACCACATACACCCTCACGACATGAGCGTCTAAATGATAATGCAGGATCTAACTCTTTCAGCTTCATCAGTGCATCTAGTACCATCATATCGGTACCTTCTTCCACATCTAAACTGTAATCCTGCATATATGGTTTAGTGTCTACATCAGGATTGTAGCGATAAACTGCAAATTCCAATTTCATCGGGGCTTCTCCTAGTAGGTACGCTTGATAGGCGGGAATGCCGCACGAAGCTTAGGCTCCATGTTGACTTCACGCTTAGTCATTTCTTCTGTGACGGGGTCAAAGACGCTATGACATAACCAATTATCATCATCACGGTCTAAGAAATCCTCACGAGAATGCGCACCACGACTTTCTGTACGGAAGTTCGCAGCATAAGCTGTCGCAATTGCTGTCGCCATCAAGTTATCAAGCTCTAAACATTCAATACGTTGAGTATTAAATTCTGAAGAGTTATCAGATAACTTAGCATTCGCTAAACGATCGCGAATTGCTTTAAGCTCTTTAAGGCCTTCAGCCATTGCATCACCACTTCTAAATACAGAGAAGTTAAGTTGCATACATAACTGTAAGTCTTTACGAATAACAGCAGGATCTTCACCGTCTTTATTGCTTTCCCAGCGATTAAGACGCTCAAGTGATGCTGAAATTTGCTCTTCAGATGGCGCTTTTGGATCCGCAGTCGCATCGAGTGCTTTACCTAAATGCTGACCAGCAGCACGTCCAAATACCACTAAATCCAGTAATGAGTTACCACCAAGGCGGTTTGCACCGTGTACTGATACACAAGCAATTTCACCTACAGCGAATAAACCCACGATATCTTGTTCAGTGCCATCAGCATTTTGACGAACAACTTGACCACTCACTTTAGCGGGTAGACCACCCATCATGTAATGACATGTTGGCAATACAGGAATTGGGCCATCTGCTGGATCAATATGCGCAAAAGTACGAGAAAGTTCACAAACACCAGGAAGACGAGCTTCTAATGTTTCTTTACCTAAGTGATCAAGCTTAAGTAAACAATGCGGCCCTAATGGACCATCTAATCCACGGCCTTCACGAATTTCTGTCATCATCGAGCGAGCAACAACATCACGTGATGCTAAATCTTTTGCATTTGGTGCATAACGTTCCATGAAACGCTCGCCATCTTTATTTAAAAGATAACCACCTTCACCACGACAACCTTCAGTTACAAGCACACCTGCGCCAGCAATACCCGTTGGGTGGAACTGCCACATTTCCATGTCTTGCATTTGAACGCCAGCGCGCATTGCCATACCAACACCGTCACCAGTATTAATATGTGCATTGGTGGTTGAAGCATAAATACGCCCTGCACCACCGGTTGCTAAAATGGTTGCCTTCGCTTTGAAGTAAACAATCTCGCCAGTTTCAATTTCAATAGCCGTACAACCAACTATTGCACCGTCATCGTTTTTCACTAAATCGAGTGCATACCACTCAGAAAATACTTCAGTTTTGTGTTTAACATTTTGCTGATAAAGACAATGAAGTAATGCATGACCTGTACGGTCAGCTGCAGCTGCAGTACGTGCCGCTTGCTCGCCACCAAAGTTTTTTGATTGGCCACCAAACGGACGCTGGTAAATAGTACCGTTTTCAAAACGTGAGAATGGCAAACCCATTTGCTCAAGTTCAATAACCGCCTCTGGACCTGTCTTACACATGAACTCGATTGCTTCTTGGTCACCGATAAAATCAGAACCTTTCACGGTATCGTACATGTGCTGTTCCCAGTGATCTTCATGAGCATTACCCAACGCAACGGTAATACCACCTTGCGCAGATACTGTATGAGAACGGGTTGGGAAAACTTTAGATAAAAGCGCACAGCTCTTACCTTCTTTAGAAATTTGTAATGCCGCTCGCATGCCAGCGCCACCAGCGCCAATCACTACTGCGTCAAATTCGCGAACTGGAATACTCACTTATACACCCCACACAATTAATATGCCTGCAGCTAGATAACAAAAAGCTGCTACGACAAAAACGAACTGAAGTAATCCACGCACTGATACGTTTTTAACGTAATCAGTTAACACTTGCCAAATACCAATCCATGAATGGATAAGTACAGCAACAAGCGCTAATAAAGTGAATACTTTCATTGGTAAGGTACTGAATAACCCCTGCCAAATTTCGTATGTCAATGGAGCGCTACACGCAATAAAACCCACCATAAAAATGGTATAACAGGCTAAAATTACGGCACTAGCACGAATTAAAATAAAATCATGAACACCACTGCGTCCAAGGCTTGCTGCATTTGTTACCATACCCAAATCCCCACGATGATAGAAAACGCCGCTGATAACACAAAGGCGATTTTTGCTGACGCTAAGCCAGAGGCAAGCTCTTCCCAACGACCGGTATCCATAATCAGATGACGTACGCCAACGATTAAGTGATAACCCAACGCGGTTAGAATTCCCCAAATAACAAACTTAACTAGCAGGTTATCAAAAAGAGATTGTAAGCCAGCGAAACTCTCAGGCGATGCTAAAGATTCATTTAGCATCCAAATAAGAATACCGACAGCAAACAGCATGATAACACCGGAAATACGGTGAAGAATTGACGCAATCGCTGTTGCAGGAAAGCGAATGGTCTGTAGGTCTATATGGACAGGTCTTTGCTTTTTCACGTTCTGCTCACTCAGCTCCATTGAGCATTATTTTTATTATTCATCTTGCTTTGCTTCTATTTGTTACACCAAACTACAAATGTAAACAAAATGTTGAAACTTAACAGACTACTATCAAACACTTAACCATTTGAGAATTCACTAATTTAGACAACGTAAAAATGTTTTCAAAAATGTGATGTTTGTCGCCCTTCAGGACGCAGGCAAGTATACTCAAGGCAATTGTCAAATACAAACATCACACTATGTAAAATTTGTTTTTTGATGTTTTTTTTGCAAAAAAACCATTGCTAACAAGGCGTCTAGCAAGCTTTATACCATGGTCTAATAAATTTAAACGCTTATTTAAATTGAAATGTGACACTAATTCACTGTAAAGTAATGTCCGCTTAACATGCCGCACTCACAGAAAAGAATGAAGTAAGGAGAACGGGGTATGGCTGACAATATAGCCAAATTAGAGTTACCGGGGACAGATTCGATCGAATTACCTATCAAGCAGGGAACTGCTGGGTTTGATGTAATCGATATCAGTAAACTTGGAAAGACAGGTCATTTCACCTTCGATCCAGGTTTTTTAGCGACCGCATCTTGCGAGTCTGCAATTACATACATTGATGGCGAAAAAGGTGTACTTACACACCGTGGCTATCCAATTTATGAACTAGCTACTGAATCTAACTATTTAGACGTTTGTTACTTACTGCTTTATGGTGAATTACCAAGCAAAACTCAATACGAAGAGTTTGTGGCTATGGTTAAGAATCACACCATGGTGAACGAGCAATTAGCTTCGTTTTTCAGAGGTTTCCGTCGTGATGCACATCCAATGGCTATGCTATGTGGTGTTACAGGTGCATTATCTGCGTTTTACCAAGATTCTCTTGATGTCAATGATGAAAAACATCGTGAAATTGCGGCTTTCCGCCTTGTTTCTAAGATGCCAACCATTGCAGCAATGTGCTACAAGTATTCAATCGGTCAACCTTTTGTTTACCCACGCAACGACCTAAGTTATGCAGGTAATTTCCTTAGCATGATGTTCGCTGTTCCGTGTGAACAATACCAAGTCAATCCAGTTGTTGAAAAAGCAATGGACAGAATCTTTGTATTACACGCTGATCATGAACAAAACGCTTCTACCTCTACGGTTCGTTTAGCGGGTTCATCTGGTGCTAACCCATTTGCATGTATCGCAGCGGGTATTGCTTCACTATGGGGTCCTGCTCATGGTGGTGCTAACGAAGCTTGTCTAAATATGCTTGAAGAAATTGGCAGTGTTGATCGCATCCCTGAGTTTATTGCTCGTGCGAAAGACAAAGCTGATCCATTCCGCTTAATGGGCTTTGGTCATCGCGTTTACAAAAACTTCGACCCTCGCGCTAAAGTGATGCGTGAAACATGTCATGAAGTGTTAGCTGAGCTAAATGTGAACGATCCTTTGCTAGATGTAGCGATGGAACTTGAACGCATTGCTTTAGAAGACGATTATTTCGTATCTAAAAAGCTTTATCCAAATGTTGATTTCTACTCAGGGATCATCATGAAAGCAATCGGTATCCCTACTAGTATGTTTACAGTGTTATTTGCACTTTCTCGCACTGTTGGTTGGATTGCACATTGGAAAGAAATGCTTGACCAACCAGGTCACAAAATCAGTCGTCCACGTCAGTTATACACTGGCTCAGACGAGCGTGACTTTGTCAGCATAGATAAACGATAACTTAATCGTTTGTGAAAAAAGCGCCTATTTAGGCGCTTTTTTAATGCCTAGAGAAGCTGTTTTGTTAGCGTTGACAGCCTCGCTCAATGAACACAAAAATCCCTTGCTGCGAACTTTGGTTACCATAGCAGCCAAGTATGAATAAAACTGCCAAACACATTTATCCCCGTTTAAAGCTCATTCACCATAGATTGGTCATAAGCCACATTATCTAGGTCCGCTTCATTATTTACTAAATCCTAATAGCCGCCACAGGTTAATTTTAGTCGAAATTAAAGGGTCGCCGGCACTTTAGCGCTTGGTTTTGTATTACAAATTAGAATTAAATAAGCTTTAAAATATGTCCAAAGTACGCCATAAATCGGCCTAATTAACCCAATTACATTTGTGTTTATAGAAGGAGTTGCATCAGATTTGTGCTAGGCAATACAACTGCCTATTAGAAATATTGCCGATTTTAATTCATTTGAAGTTAAAGATTAAGCTAGAAAAATACTGTAAATCATCCAAAAACATTCATAAAATAGTCATTTTCATTCACGTTAGGCCTTAATAAACAATAAATTGAGTAAAAATATCAATTAAATCTGATATAAAAAGCTGCTTTTTAAATTATATCGCTATAAAGAAAATCTTTTTGTTCTAAAAAATGGCCATTAGAGATATTAAAACTTACAATTTGGTTTCCTTTTTACCCAGAATTTGGTCTTCTTTATACGCTTTTACACCTTGAAATATTTTCACGTTCATTTTATTTGTATTATTAATAATTTTCTTGTTAAAGCCAAATTAATTCAATGGCCATTTACCC
>NZ_MCTY01000101.1:0-515 GCF_002873635.1 Shewanella sp. 10N.286.52.B9 | reverse complement strand
GAAAATGCACTCGCTGGATTTGCGCTAAGCAGATCCAGTTTTATGCCGTGATTGAAAAGTTGCTTGCTGTACATCAGAGCGTCGTTGGCTATTGCTGGGCGGTTAGTAGCTGCGATGGCTTGTAATACTGCTCTTATATCTCTGGCTGTAACGCTATCGACGTTGAAGCTGCCTATATGGGGGGCAATGTCTTTACGGTAGATACGTTCGGGGATTTCGTGATGTTTGAGTCTTTTGATATTACCTAAATGCCAATCGGCAAAGAGATCATCCACGGTTTTAATTTCGGCTTGTTTGGCGCGTTTCTTGGCGACTAGAGGATCTAAGCCATCACGAAACTGCTTCATTTTAATGGCGGCTTCTGCACGTGCATCTGCCAACGAAAGATCACTGTATTTAGCCAGTGTCATTTCTTTGCGTTTCTTGTTGGCAGTGTAGCGGAGCATCCAAAATGGTTTGCCGGATTTAGGCACGACAAAATATAAACCTTCACCATCAGCGAATCGGCCAGGTTC
>NZ_MCTY01000100.1:0-363 GCF_002873635.1 Shewanella sp. 10N.286.52.B9 | reverse complement strand
CTGCTAATCAATAAGCTGTTCTTGACCTGCGGTAGACGATTTTTAGCAAAAAAGAAGTGATATTTAAGTCTAACCGAAGGAATAGATAGAGCCAAACGTGATGGAAGAAACGCCTAATTTATGATAGCTTGAAGGCACTTGCTAAGGCTCGTAAAGCAAAGCTTTTAAAGAGACCTGCAATTGACTTCAAGTAAAGCAGCGATGCTTCCCTCACGCCGCAGGGGGCATCAATTAAGCCCCAAGGGCATGGAATATGAACTCACGGATTGAGTAGCGATAACCCTCTCTCTCCGAAAGTAAAGAACAAGCCGTTACACGAGACCTTCGGCTCGTGAACTAAATCGTTGAACCTGCCGGACGGAG
>NZ_MCTY01000099.1:0-2287 GCF_002873635.1 Shewanella sp. 10N.286.52.B9 | reverse complement strand
TCAATTTCCACCGATAGGTTCGCGGCCTGATGCGCTTTGTAGCTCAGTTGGTTGAAGTGGGCATTAAGCGCAGGCAGGTATCGTGCCTCGGTGATAAACCAGCGGCAGCGAATGCAGTTTTCAGAGCCATGTGGCACGCTATCATAAATGCGATTTGCGGCGGCTTTTGCATCTCTTATCAACTCGCCACCATTCCAGCACCCACCAAGGGTACTGACTTCATCCGATTTCACGGTGTTGCCTCCAACCAGACACATCCCACACGAGCGTTCTTCCCAGCCTATCGGATTGCGATTAACCAGTGCCGCTTGAATGCTATCATCACTGTGATACACCATCTTGCATTGAATTTGCTCCATCGAGGCATCTTTGAGGAAGTTTCGCACTGATTGTTTGGATTTCGCATCCAACTCACCATGCGCTTCATCCATTTTCTCTGCCATCACGGACGGGGTAATTTTGTTGTAGTAGATAGTCATCAACAGGCGTGTATGCCCCGCCAGTAATTTAGAAATCACAGGCAGTGGCAGTTGGGTATCCATCGTATACGCTGTGATGAGTGAGACACGCAAACTGTGCAAGGGAAAGAGTGTGGCAGCTTTAGAACCTTCTTGAGTACCTTCAGGGTAATCCACAACCAGTTTTAAGCGCTCACCATTATCAAGGGTGTTGCCTTGCTCTGCGAGTTGGTTTTCTAGCGTCAGTAAGAGTTGATACCAGAAAAGCGATATATTTGAATCGCCTCTAACTGGTTTGTGCTTATTCTCGCCCTTTGCTGATGCTTCACGAAAAAGAAAGGCAATTTCACCCATGCTTTCTAGCTGCTTATCCGATTTCTTAGCACCAATGTGCTTTAGTAGCAGTGTGGTGCAATCGGTGGGCTTTGTAATGGGGTTGTATTTTTCTTGCCAGTTGCGTAGTTTTTCCAGCCAGTACAGCACTTCTTCGTTCTGCCAAGGGATGATGTAACCCCGCTCCAGTTCGTCTTTGTTTTGGTCAGCGGTTTTGTTGGTGTTGATATACAAGCCTGTGGAATACAGCCCTGTCATGGTGTCGTGAATGCGGCGGAAGATGCCTTTCCCGAACGGGCGCTTCTCGCTGCCAAGGGCAAAGTCATGTTTGGTGTTGAGCACCCATTGACCTTGCTCATAGCGCCATGTATCAGCCTCACCGCTGTCCAGCATACGCACCTGATAGGTACGCAGTGGTAGATGGAGCTTTATTAAAATCACCATCGCTTTGACAGGCGACCAGATTTGGTGAAGGGTGATTTGTTCGCCTTTTCGAGTCACTTCTTTGGTACGCCACACACAATCAGGGTCGGACGCATCAATCAGCTCTGGCTCGACTTCAAACCAGTCACCATCACCGCCAGAAGTTCCTTGTCCTGTTTGCTGCTGCGCCCATGTCCAGTGCTTGAAATGTCGATAGTGATAGGCAGGAAGCAGAGACTCATCGTCCTTGAGGTTTTGCTCAATGACGGTCAGTTCGGTTTTGTCGGGCAACGGACAGAGTATTTGGCGTAAGTCCTGAATATAGCGATACGGCAAGGGGTTACGCACGGTTTCCGTAGTGGAGGCTTGGAGCTTGATTTTGCTGAGCGGGTTTTGAACTAAGGGAGCAAGGTTGCCATGGTCATCTTCCTCGGAGAACACTTTTTCAATAACAAAGTCGATAAAGTCACAAGGAAAATTCACGCCTTTAGAGATGATAGCTGGGACATTTTGTGTTTTCATTACAAGAATCTTCAACTCTTCGCTAGAGCATTGATGACCGCAGTAGCCCTTAAAAAACAAATCTATATCGCCGATGGCATAGGGTGCATATTCAGCCAGATAGGACTCAAAGAAACGATTTAGAGCATTTTGTTTATTGTTAATACCTGTCGTTTGAGTTGCCATCCACTCCGCTGCTAACTCCTGCCATTGCTGCCACTCCGCACCAAGCGTGGTGAGCATCCATGAGAAAGTTAAATCCGATGAGCGTCCGTCGAGTTTTCTGCCTTTGTTCGCCATTATTTACCTCTCAATTTTGGATGTTTGCCAGTGAAGTAGCCCTGCGGGTCGATGTCATCAAAACCATGCTCTACCAATGCTTTCCAGTCGAGTGCTTTGACTTTGGATTCAGGGTTTGCCAGTTGCAGCGTGGCTTGAGTGAGTTCGTCAGAGATTTCCTGCTGGCCTTTGCCTGTGTAGGGGATTTGTGAGTCTAGGGACTTATGGTGCATACAGCGTCGAATTACCAACGGGTTCAATCCTGAACGTTCTAATCGTCTGCCGTAATTATG
>NZ_MCTY01000098.1:0-4396 GCF_002873635.1 Shewanella sp. 10N.286.52.B9 | reverse complement strand
TTAATAGATAATAAAAACAGAGACTTACTGAGCGGTTTGAGTTACTTTTTATTGTCACATTATTAACAATTATTTTACCTAGGTGTCTTGTGGTGTGTTTTTTGGAGTTGAAAAAGTCTGTTTTTTGAGTTGAATAAGTGACGTTTTATCATTAATAATTGAATTATCAATATAGTCATCATTCAATTAGACAATTGTTACTAGCCTAAGCAGATTTGAGGTTGGAATGAAAATTAAACGCAAGATACACAACAAACCGATTTATTAAAATAGCCTAAAAATACTGCTTAATAACAGTATTTTAGAATAAACTGGTTCGCTATTATTTCGATTTAAGCCGCTACCACAGCACGTGTTTTCCACTGCACGCCAATCAGACCTAAAATCACTAATACGCCCACAAAGCCAGTACTTAACGGGTTAAACAATACCCAAGGTACCACGGCTATTGCCAGCACTCGCTCAATCGGTTTAAGCGGTCGTAATAGATAACCTTCTATCGAAATGGCTATCACGACAATAAAGGTCGCGGTTTGCACTATGGCAAACGTAAACGCCATTAAACCGGCATCAGGGTTAAGTAAATCAGTGTAAGCCATCATGATGGGGATAATAAATAAGCCTTATCTTAACCAACAACCTATATATCACATGCTAATTTATGATCAATTCAGGTTTAGGTGATCAAGCTAAACCTCTCAGTTAATACTCAAAAAAACGAGTATTGCTGACACTTATCATTAGTTCACTTTAATGCGCTCTACATCTGCAGCAGGCTCATGGATGACAAAATCAAGCTGCACTTGTGCATTTTTAACGCCATTTTCTGATTCGTTATAAACCCATTGTGATAAGGCATCTTTAGCTGATTGGTCAAATACACCTGTAGGAGATGACTTAATCACTGCAACATTCGACACTTTACCGGATTGACTAATATCAAACTCCAGTTGCACATAGCCATTGAGCCCTGCAGTTGCCGCTTTAGCAGGATAAATAGGGTCTATACGCATTGTAGGGACAACATGTGTCTCCGCTTGCTTAGCTTGTGAACCGGCATGAACTTGCTGGTTTATTATTAATCCACTGATACCTAATGCTAGGGTGATCCCCATGATGACGAGTGTGTTTTTTCCGTGCTGTTTTTTCATCTGTATAATCCTTTCTTTTAAGATGGTTTTATCTCCATAGTGAGTGTGTAACATGCTCAAAGGAACATGTTGCGAGTAGGCCAATAGCGCATGGCTATAGGCAATTTTATTATTTTTATCCATTTCTGATGTTACTTGAGCATCACACGACAACTCTTGGTCATGTCTAAAACGCCTGTAAGCAAACCACATCAACGGATTAAACCAGAACATCAATAGCACGCTACAACCAATGACATTGCACCATAAGTCTTTACGCTGATGATGGAACGCTTCATGAGCGATGATTGCTTGCTGTTGATTAATATCTAATGATTTGAAATTTAACGGCACCAGAATACAAGGTGACAATAACCCCACCAGCATTGGAGACTGAACGGATTCATGAGCCAATATATCAACCCCCTTATTGGTTTCAGCGACTTTAACCGCTGAGGCCACAATGGGATTAAATTGAGTCTGTTGGTACACCATACTCAATAATAACAAGCTCATAATCGCGATGTATAAGTAGTCGAGATACAGTGAGCTAATGAGCATAGAAGATAGCTTGATAGTATCAGTGGCAAGCACTTGATAATGCTGCATGACTGCAGCAGGCTCAGGCAATGACAACCATGAAAGCTTTAGGTGCATAAAGCCCTCAGGAAACCACAGCTGACCTACTGAAATTAGCAATAGTATCGGCACTGAACTCCATAACACATAAGTATAATGGGCACCGATTTTTGCCAAAATAACCCGATGAAACACCATCATCGGTAAACAAAATAGCGTTAATATTACGGTTTGTTCCATAAACCAATTCAGCATCATTTTTGCTCCTGCTGCCAATCATCAAGTAATGACTTTAATTCAGCAACATCTTCAGCTGATAACTTATTGTTCTTTGCAAAACCCGCCACTAAAGGGGTTAACTTGCCAGAGAACATACGTTCAACAAATGATTCGGACTCTTTAGCTGTGTAGTCATGCTCAACAATCAATGGTGAATAATGGTAAACCCGACCTTGCTTCTCAAAACTAATCGCCTGCTTTTTTACTAAGCGGTTAATTAAGGTTTTAACGGTTTTTTCATGCATGTCATGACTTAATGCCAGAGCATCAACCACTTCAGTTGATGTTAAAGGTGCCCGTTGCCAAAGTTGTTTAAGGACTAATAGTTCGCTATTGCTGATGTCTTTCATCGTTTACTTCCAATGCTATTTGTTTTCGATGCTATTTTTTCAATACTGTTTTTTCAATGCAGTGTTGGATAAAAGATGTTTGAAATACTGCTTCTTTCAATAAAGTTTGCTTCAAACATTAGGATTACGGTTGTAATCTCCAATTAAGATTACAATCGTAATCCTAATTAAGCAACACCTTATTTGCAGTTTTTTTGAACAGCTATATTCGTGAATGGAGACTATGGCCAACATGCCAGTAAGTGAAAATGCAGCTTAAGCGACAATAAAGTGATGTAAATCAAAACAAAAATGCCAGTCGATTTACATCGACTGGCATTGGTTTTAATGGCTATCTGTACTGTGATTGAATTTAAATAAACAGTATGGAAAGTCTATTTCATTTCAATCAACTAGCGAGCTTACTTAAGCTCTGCTGGCCATTCTTTTTTAACGCGCTTATCTAAGAATATTTCTTTAGACGCTTGCATTGCTTCTAAGTCAAGACCCACTAAAGGTTGTACCTTCGCTTTAGTGTCGTACTTAGTCGCATCATACTTGTAGCTAGGTGCGTACTTGGCTAGTAATGCATTAGCTTCAGTCAATGCTGCATCTAAAATGCTATTAGATTTTTCAAGCAAACGTACTGCTTCAGTCGGGTTATGCGCATGAATACCGTGAGATGCTGTTGCACTATCCCAGAACCATTGCGCATTTCTGACTTTAGTCAGTAAGCTATTCATTTCACCGGCTAATGGTGTTTTCGCTTTAAGTGCAGCTTCATAGTTGCCTTTTGCTTGTGGAATAGTTTGACCAGCTTCTAGGCCTTTAATGCCATTAGCAGCCCAAATAGCTTGTGCTTTAAAGTGTACTTCAGTTAACCGTGGGTCGGTGCCATTAGCATCGAAACGTAACTTAGTGATCTCAGCTTTACGCTCATCAAGGATCTCTTTAAAGTCACCGGCTTCATGACAAGATTGACAGTCTGCTGGCAATTTATCAGCTTCAAAAGTCACTTTATGGTTAGAGAATTCAGCGCCTTTAGCGTTAGTCGCTTTCGGCATATGACAAGTGGTACAACCAAACTCTAAATGGTCATCCATTGCATGTTCTGTTCTATCTAACATGTTTTCAAATTCTGGATGCTGCGCTTTAATCATTGGCGCACCAGATACTGCGTTGGTCCAATCTTTAAAGCCGCGTTGGTCAAAATACGCAAGTTGTGCTTCAGCAGCAAAACCTACATATAAACCGTCAGTACCTGTGTAATTAACAAACTTTTTGTAATCAGTTTCAACGCCTGGTACCCAGTAATCCATTGGGTATTTCACTTTTTTGCTATCAGTGCCATCAAAATAGTATTCAACATGACACTGAGCACATGTTTGGCTAGCTTGCATGATTGAATCTTGCTTAGCGAAATCTTTACCAATTGTTTTCATCGCACGATCGGCATACGGACGGCTCAATCTAAGCTCTTCTTTACCTAACTCATGACAATCAGCACAGCCGATTGTGTTAGACATTTCATGACCCCAAGTTGACCAAGCATTGTCAGAGAATTTACCTTCACCTACTTCGTCATACATGCGAGCAACATCAGGGGTTTTACATGACCAACAACTAGCAGCCATTGCTTCACCAACCACTTTGCCGTCATGACCAACAACAGGGTGGCCTACACGTAATGTTTCGATAATATCGGTCAAAGCATAGTGATGACCACGAGCACGGTTATAGTCTTTAGCAAAACCATAGCCAGCCCAAGCTGAAACTAGGTTTGGGTTAGCCGCTAAAAGATCGTCAAGTTCACCAGACGCTGGTGTGCTTTGCTCAGTTTCAGCCCAAGTTTTATATTGCTCAGGGAAGGTTTGCTGCCAGTTTTCACTCTTGTATAGATCAACATCTTTAGCAACTGCAGTACCTGTAAAAACTGCAGATACCATCACCGCTAGCGCTAGCTTTTGTAATTTCATCATCACTCCAAATGGAACTTTATTTATATTTATTAGCATTCATCAATTGCTATAACTTTAATACTTACTTATTAAAGTTTAATAAGTAATATCACAGGAAATA
>NZ_MCTY01000097.1:0-1014 GCF_002873635.1 Shewanella sp. 10N.286.52.B9 | reverse complement strand
CTCAAAGGCCATGACATTCGCACCATCCAGGAGTTATTGGGACACAGTGATGTCAAAACAACCGAGATATATACCCATGTGATTGGTGGCCATCATACTGGGGTCATAAGTCCTCTTGATAGTCTTTAAGGCATACAACAAGACTAGCTACTAAAGCCATATCTTTTGCTTTCTGCATTAGTAAATATAAGGCAAACACAGAAACACAAAATTAGAATGAGTCATTGTTCTAAATGATAATGGTGCAAAAACGCGTTACGACAGCTAACCCATTTAGTGCTTACATTCCTATTAATATGGTTTTGTACTGATAACTTCTAAACAAGTGGCCAGATTTATTTAGCCACTACACTCGGGCTTGTTCAACACTTGGGATAAGGACGCGGCTACGCGCGGCCTATCCTTATCTGTTATGCGTAATTTTTGACGTACTTTGTCATTGCTGTTTCCGAGACTGACAAACCGTCGATTCTATATTGATCTTTGAACTCTCCAACAACATTGAACCCTGCTTTTAGGTAGAGGTTCTTTGCTGGGAAATTCTCTGATAATACACAAAGATCAAGCCAGTCAATTTCAGCTTTTTCTTGGCAGAAATTTATAACAGCATCAATGAGTCTTTGACCAAGACCTTGCTTCCGGCAAGAAACATCTACGCCCATACCTAATAGAACTCTGTGAGAACGGTTTTCATCACTGTGGTGGCGAAGATCAATATGACCTTTAATATTTCCAGAGGTGTCTTTTACAACCCAAAGTTTTCTCCAACCTAAGTCGCCAAACTGATGAGAAAAGCCTTGGATAAACTTATCTTTTGTTGCTTCTGGAATTTCACTTTGCTCTCTGGACATTGGCTGGAAAAGAGGAACTTCTCCATTACCATTTTCAGACAGCTGATTTTCTAGATACACAAAGAATGAATCTAAATCCAATTTTTCCGCTTCTACTACTTCCATCTAATTCTCGGTACTCCATCGATTACGCATAACGACCCAAGCAACGGCCGCACGTTAG
>NZ_MCTY01000096.1:0-7749 GCF_002873635.1 Shewanella sp. 10N.286.52.B9 | reverse complement strand
TCTTTTTTACGGTCAACAATAAAAAAGAAGCCTTGCTCATCCATGTAACCAATATCACCCGTGGCTAACCAACCATCTTTATCAATCACTTTGGCAGTTTCTTCTGGGCGTTGCCAGTAGCCTTTCATTACCTGAGGGCCTTTAGCAAATAACTCACCTGTTTCACCTTGGGCTAATACCTTACCGTCATCATCTCGGACTTGAATGAAAGTCGAAGGAGCAGGAAAACCAATTGAGCCATTGTAACCTTCGAGGTTATAAGGACAACAGGTCACTAGTGGTGATGCCTCGGTTAAACCATAACCTTCTAACAGGCGCGTTTTGGTAATGGCCTGCCATTTATCAGCCACCGCTTTTTGTACCGCCATGCCACCGCCAATTGAGAACTTTAAGCGGCTAAAATCTAAATTTTTAAAATCTTCGTTATTCACTAAGGCATTAAATAAGGTATTAACCCCAGTTAAGGCTGTGAATGGATATTTCTTAAGTTCACCAATAAATGCTGGCAAATCTCTTGGGTTAGTAATAAGTAAGTTTTTACTGCCCTTGTGTAAAAACAATAGGCAATTAACAGTTAATGCAAATATGTGATAAAGCGGTAAAGCGGTAACCACAAACTCTGAGCCATTTTTTAAGGCTGGCGAATAGGCACCATTAGCTTGCAAGACATTACTGACCACATTGCCGTGAGTTAGCATTGCGCCTTTAGAAACACCTGTGGTACCACCGGTGTACTGTAAAAATGATAAGTCATCAGTGGTTATCTCAGGCTTGATATATTGTAAACGGCGACCTTTGGTAAGCGACTGTCTGAAAGATAATGCATGTGGCAAATCATATTTAGGCACCATCTTTTTGATATATTTAACAATAAAGTTAACTAGGGTGCGTTTAGGTGCACTAAGCTGATCACCAAGCCCGGTGATAATCACAGATTCTACCGGTGTTTCTGCAACGACTTCTTCAAGGGTGCGGGCAAAATTAGATACCACCACAATAGCCTTAGCGCCAGAGTCGACTAACTGATGTTTAAGTTCTCTTGGGGTATAAAGTGGATTGACGTTTACCACTACCATCCCTGCACGTAAAATACCAAACAGTGCAATAGGGTATTGCAACAGGTTTGGCATCATTAACGCGACTCTATCGCCTTTTTCAAGCTTGAGTTCGTTTTGTAAATAGGCAGCAAATGCACGACTTCTTTCTTCTAACTTACGATAGGTTAATGTCGCCCCCATGTTGATAAAAGCAGGCTGATCAGCATATTTAGACACTGCTGTTTCAAACATGTCTACCAAAGAGGTAAATTGTTCAGAGTCAATTTCTGCTGGTACATTTTCTGGTAAATTATTAATCCAAGGATGGTCCACAATTTTCTCCTATTTAATTAGCCCATTGCTATGAAGGAGCCCTTCAATATTGGCAAGGTCTAAAAATCACTGCTCTTTAAAACTAGCGTAAAATTTTATTATTGTTAGTCGCAGCAAAGTTGTTTGCGTTAATTTTTATTGTTTCGCCATAAAATCATACGGCCGTTTAAATTCGGACCATAATCACATAAATGAAATAAAAATCCTAGTGATTTCACCACAACAAGATACTAACTTAGAATAAAAGTTCTAATTTTATCGGACACAAGCTTTGCACTACCCATATGTAGGTGGTGATCACCTTCAATTTGTATATGGGATAGGCGACTAAACCATGATAATGCTTGAGGTAAAGCTAATTTTAACTGCTTAAAGCCCTGCTCGCCTAATATTAATAAACACTGGGTATCGCTCATGCTCATTAATGCGTCAACCTGTTCAAAGGTTAAACGATAAGGTGAGTCTAGCTTAAGGCGGGGATCACTTTTCCAACATAATTGCTGATGTTTAATTTCAACATTACGTTTAATGATTAACTCACACCATACTTTATCAAGGCCAGTTAACTGATGACGGGCATTAACCGCCCTGTCGAGGGTAAAGCTTTGCTTAACTATTGCTATGTTTGCCATCGATGATTTAGCGCCATTAAAACGATTATGCTGTTGAAAGCTATTAATCAACCGCTTTTGGGCATGGGTTGGCTTTTCATATAACGGTGCTAATGCTTCAATCAAAATGAGCTTATCGACTTTGTGTGCAAAGCAAGCATTATAAGCCGCAGCAATAATACCACCTAAAGAGTGTCCAATGATGTTGAGGGGGGATGAAGGGCTTATTTGATTGATTAATTCATCCAAGTCATAAATATAATCAAGCCAATGAAGTGGATAACTACCAGGTCTATGTTGTGAATTACCGTGACCTGGCCAATCAATAGCGAGTAGTTGAAATTGGCTTAATATACCCTGAGTATGTAACGCTTTAGCTAAAGGTTCAAAGCTATCAGCATTATCTAACCAGCCATGTAAAGCCAATAAAATAGGCTTATTTTTACAGCCATAGCGTTTGGCGCTTAAACGAATATGAGCCAATTGAAAATCGACTTCTTCAACTGGCAGCGATTGTTCAATTGACTCATTCATAAGCACGTAATTGACTCTTTTTATCTGAATGTCTAACTTAAGATTACTTAGCTTTTTTGATGAATTTTAGCGTCATGCGATCGCTTTCACCAATAGCAAGATACTTGTCTTTATCTTGCTCTTTTAATGCTAAACGCGGTGGTAAAGTCCAAACCCCTTTCTCATAATCTTTGGTGTCTTTAGGGTTAGCATTAATTTCAGATGTTGCCGCTAGCGTGAAACCCACTTTTTCAGCTAGAGTAATCATTTCAGCTTGATCCATATAACCGCTTTCAAATGACATTCCAGGGTTTGATCTGTGTTCTACTACACCAAACACACCACCCTCTTTTAACACTTTATAAGATGCAGTGAAGGCATTTTCTAATTGCGCTTGCCCAGCCCAATTATGTAGGTTTCTGAAAGTCAGTACATAATCAACACTGTTATCATCCCCTAAAGCTAATGATGCTGGCGGCTGGAATGTAACTGTTGAAGCATTGCCTAATACCGCTTTGTTTTCAGCAAGCCAAGCTTCAAACTTTTTACCGGCTTTAGCGTAATACTGGGTTCTTTTAGTGTCTTCTTTTGGGTTGGTCTCAAAAATCGCACCAATATAATGGCCTTTATCAGCTAGGTATGGTGCTAAAATTTGCGCATACCAGCCACCGCCAGGCCATAATTCAATCACGGTATCATCAGGTTGAATACCTAAAAATGTTAAAGTTTCTGATGGGTTACGGTATTTATCCCGTGCGCTACTTTTCTCGGTTCTGAAATCACTGGCGACGGCTGCAGCCAGTTGCGGGTTAACCTTAACAGCCTGTGTATTTTCAGCCATGCCATGGTTATGAGCTATTGCTGTGTTAGTGACAGCAGACAAGCCTAAAACGCTAAGCCCAATAGCGGTAGATAATAATAACGTACGTTTCATTGTCTTCTCCCTGAAGAAATTGTCTCGAAAATATCAGCAACTGGTACGGCAAAGGTTGCTAAGTCGATCACTTTAGCCGATTGGCAGCTTTTTGTCGTCAACTCTTTTCCAACACATCCATAACATAAAACAACTGAATATCAGCCACATAATCACCCATATCCATGCAGGAATCCAAGTCAGTTGCGACAGTTTAGCTGCATCCCCTTGGCCTACGACTCGAAATAGTACCGTAGGGCTCGCCATGGCATTTAAGACAATCATCAATCCCATGACCCTTAATAGGCTATTAAGTAAAGCATTATGATCAAATTTAAGAGGTAATAAGAATACCACCGCAAGTGAAATTAATATGCCGATGGTGAGTAGATCCCGTGCCCACAGGATTAATGAACCAATAACGGTTATTCCTAAAATGCCTAAGGTAAAGCGGATCCCTGCACGCCAAGTGGCTAGCAAGAAAATCATATAGCCCCACAAGGCAGCACCGGGGTAGCCAGAAAAAGTAATCAATGGTGCAAAACCGCCTTGAGTAAAACAAAGGCCTGCACCATTGGGAAACAACTGGATTTTAGTGACTATGCCGCCAGATAAGATGGCTGCTATGCCATGAGATATTTCATGGAAATAACTTTCAAACCATTTGAATGGAATACTAATGAAAGGCAGTTTGGTAATTAAAAAGGCAAATAATAGTTCGAGAAAAAAGCGACCTTTTGAAGGGATAGCGGATAACTTGTTAGGTCGCGCATCATGCATATAGATCTATTCCTACCATTTGTTGAATATGTTCTCGTTGCGCAGAATGTTGGTTTATTAAATATTCTTGTATCGCACCAGCACTGGCCAATGTCTGACAATGGTCTTTGAATGGCTTATCTCTTGTCGCTGACGCCATGTCATTGTCGTATTGCAATTTAGCATCAAGCTTGGAATCAAATTCTGCGCTAGTTAGCGCCGGTAACTGTTTGCTGTCATCTTTAACGGCATCAAGCGTATCTGTTTGATTAGTTAGTTGAGTTTGATTTTGTAATGCAGAAAGCTTAACAACAGCGTTAGTTGAGATAGCTGAAACGTTTTTATGCCCATTAATATTGCTGGGATTATAGGAGGATAAAGGCTGAACTGAAGTATGTAAAAAAGCATTCATTGTTATCACTCCTATTATAAAAAGGCATTATGGCGCATTTGACAATGGCAACCCAATCGGCCTTATCTGTTACATCAGTGATAGCTGACAATAGCTCCCTATCACTGCTGTAAACTCATGGTGTTATTTATTCACGACCAGGTAATTTTTTCCAGGTGACTTTGTCACGTAAATACACAGGTGCAAGTTCATCCACTGAGGTCGCAAGTCCTTGCTCATGAGCTTTTATAGCTAACTTAATCATAGCTGATGCGTCGGGTAATGTTATCTGGGTCGCCTGTTTTTTCGCTACATCATTTAATAAATCTGGATAGGCTACAAAACCAGTGCCACAAATATGCATTGGCTTTTGCTTATCTAAAATAACGTCAACTGAATCAGGGCTAGAAACATGCTCAGCCCCCACTAGCGTTGCAATGCCGTCGACATTAATAAATTGTCCCCAATAAATTTCACTCATACGGGCATCAATGGCACAAAATATCTGTTCAGCTTGTTCGGTTTCGATGGCCATTTGCGCCATTGCAGCCAAGGTTGATACTCCAATCACGGGAATATCATGACCAAGCGCGAGGCCTTGAGTCATACTGGTACAAATACGAATACCGGTAAAGCTGCCAGGTCCACGACCATAGGCTATTAAATTTACATTTGAAATTTTAATGCCGGCTTCGGTTAGCACCTCATCAACCATAGGTAATATACGTTGGCTATGCTCTCTTGGTGCATCAAACACGCGATTATACTGTTTGTTGTCATGTAACAAAGCCGCTGAACAAGATTCAGTGCAAGTATCTAATGCGAGAATCGTTAAATCTGTATGAAGTTGAGTCATGTAAAAACGTGTTTACCTTACCATTAACTATGGAAAAAATGCTGGGCTAACTAATGCTGAGTATGGTGATTTAGCTAAATAACCTAAAGCCTGCAAGGCATTGTATCGGCACTGAGTCAGCTAAATCATCAACTGCAGTATAATAACTTATGGGATGCTTTTTAAAAAGCTTAACGCTTTATCTAAATCTCGGGTGCGATGCATTGGCGGTAACGAGTTAATAAAAGCTTCACCATAAGCTTTGTTTACGATGCGATTGTCGCACAATATTAACACCCCGCGATCTTTCTCATCTCGAATTAACCGTCCTACGCCCTGCTTTAAACTGATCACCGCTTGGGGCAAAGATATACTGGCAAAGGGATCTTTATTACTGCGTTCAGCATTAGCTGCACGGGCGCGGTACAAGGTATCATCAGGTGAAACAAACGGCAGCTTATCAATAATCACACAGCTAAGTAGCCGCCCTCTTACATCGACACCTTCCCAAAAACTGCTGGTGCCAAGTAATACCCCATTACCGAGTTGCCTGAACTTGTTTAACAGACTTTGTTTACTGGCCGAGCCTTGCACTAACAAGGGGTATTGCACTCGCCTTTGTAATGCGATAGCCACTTGCTGCAACATCTGGTGACTGGTAAATAAAATAAACGTTCGCCCTTGGGCCGCATTAATGGCTTGAATACAAACATCCACCAGCTGATTAACATTAGCTGCAGACTGGCCTGATTTCGCTAAATGGCGCGGCACGCAAAACATGGCTTGATTGGGGTAATCAAATGGGCTATCTAAAATCATTTGCTTGGCTTTCGATAAACCCATTTCATCGGCAAAATGCGTTAACTGGCGATTAACCTGCAAGGTCGCCGAGGTAAAGATCCACTGGGTTTGCTTATCAAATAATTGCTGACATTGTTTAGCAATATTAATCGGCGAGATCCGTAGCATAGTATGCTGCCCGCTGGGCTCAACACTATAAGCTGCATTACTGTCATTGCATTCAAAGTAACTATAAAGATTAGCCACCAGTGTCGATAACTTCACTACAATGTCATCTAAAGATTCACTTCGTCCGACGTGTTCGGTAATAACCTGTGTTAATAAATTGAATTCTTTCAACAATTCCCAAGATGAACTCGCAAGTGATTTATTGGAAATAACCTGTCGCCAGTCAGAAACATCAGCATCAATCAAATCATTTTGCCACGAAGCCAATTTGATTAAACAACGTTGACTTAATTGCTCAAGCTGAATGGTATCGCGCAGCTCGTTGCGATAGACCTCAATGATACGATGAAGTAATCTGTCTAGCTCTCTGGTTGGAATTTGTTGGCCGAAATAATTAATACAAACATCAGGCACCAAATGTGCCTCATCAAAAACGACCACATCAGCATCGGGCAATAACTCGGCAAAGCCAGTGTCTTTTAATAAACGATCGGCAAAAAACAAGTGATGATTCACCACCACAACTTTGGCATCTTGTGCTTTTATTTTGGCTTTACGATTGAAACAATCATCATAAAAACTGCAACGTTTACCGGTACAAGTTTCTTTGGTGCTGGTTACTGTGGCAATGGTGGCTGAGTTTTCAGCCACAGCGGTCAAGTTACCAATATCACCATCTTTGGTCACACTGGCCCATTGATTAATTTTAATGAGTTCATCAACCACTTTCGGTGGCATCTGGCTAATATGTTGTAAGTTTTTGTCCAATTTTAATTGGCATAAGTAATTACTACGGCCTTTTAATAAGGCGGTTTTGGGCGCTACTGAAAACATCTTCAGTAATAAAGGTAAGTCTTTAAAAAATAACTGCTCTTGAAGGTTTTTACTGCCAGTGCTGATGATAATTTGTTTGCCACTTAATAACGCCGGGATCAGATAGGCGTATGTTTTACCCACCCCAGTACCAGCCTCAAGGATCACATTATGCTTTTGATCTATAGCATCGCTCACCGCCAGCGCCATATCGTATTGGCTTTGTCTTGGGCGATAGGAATGGATCCCTCTCGCTAATGCGCCAGTTGGCGAAAAAGCCAGTTGTACTTCTTTTTGTAATCGAGTGGTCACATTTGACTCTTTCAGCATTGATAGTAAGCAACTTATATGTGGCTTATTATCTATTTTAATCGCTTGGGTAACAATCTTTGCCTATCAATTTATCAATTTAAAGTTGCTATTCGAACAGTAATCTAGGCTCACTATTTTACAGCCCTTTTTAAATATCGATAAAATCCTTAACTTTACATAAACTAATGTTTATCATTAACTTGTATATACAAACTGGACAAATAAACGCCTAAAAACCATGTAATCATCAGCCTGATATAAGA
>NZ_MCTY01000095.1:0-3513 GCF_002873635.1 Shewanella sp. 10N.286.52.B9 | reverse complement strand
TATTACATTATAAGGTCTGCTGGGACGGTATTGCGACATGTGATGTTTAAATTTATACAGGTTGGCATATGAATAGAACAGTATCCTTTACTAGATATAAAGGGTCATGCGATGGAGATTATCATACCGTTCGTTTTACTGATTGTTGGCTGCATAATTCTCTCGCGTAGAGCATTAGATTCTTGCAAAGTTAGAGCTGATATGACAGATACATCAATACACGCGACTAAGGATGGGGCAGAAGCTTGTTACATCAATGCCATGATAATTGTCGTTATCATTAAGTTGATGGCACTCAGCTCCACCGTCACCGAATCTTTCTATTTAATGATTCGATATGACTATTGGTTTCATTAGCGTTCAACTGTACACGCTCTTCTAATAGCATTGTGTTGTATTCCAGCAGTTTTTGAATGAAGACATCAAAGAAACCTAATGGTAAAATTAATGATGTAACAACCGCTACTATCAGGATTTCTGAAAGCCAAGAACTATCTATCAGATACGCTATTGAAACAACTACAGCCAGTATGACCTTAAACAATTTCACGTATGAGCATAGCTTCATCGCTGAGGCTATCTCCCCCGCCATCACTGACGATTTAAAGTTATCCATAACTACTCCCTTACATTACAAACTTATGATCTCACGAAATAAAAATGTTCTTCCTCTCATGATCTAAACTTGAACTAGATTAAAGATTTTATCAATCACTTATATAATTGACCTCGCTCAATACCACGTTAATAACGATTACCATTAAGTTAATTACAGCTTAAGCATCTGCTTTAATCCTTTTAAAAACCATCACACTGATAACTGATGTCTTACTAGTTCATTCACATGTTCCATGGTCAACTTTAATCCCTTCGCAACATCTTCTAGTATGAAATCAATGTGGGCAAGGGAGAGTTGTCATTAGCCATAAATATTAAGAATATAGCTTAGCCAGATCATTAGATTTTCACTGAAATGATGCTCGCTATCAGCATTGATCGATTAATACTAAACATCAACTAATACTTCAACTTGTGACGGATTGCATCTGCATTTTTCAAGAATAGTTAACACTACTCTAAAACCAATTTGAGCCTGTTTGAAATCCATCCATCAGAATCAGCCATAAACACTCTCTCAATGAACTTGTTGTAAGAAGCTTCAGTTCATTTTTATCAATAAAAATGAATAAATTTAAGCTCCTATATCAACTCAAGTACATAAAGTAACCAATGGTGATACATGGTGTTTTTAACCAACTTCAATAACCAAAAAACACCTATCATCAATGAAGGTGTATTTTGGTTATTGAAGTTATATGAGTGCTAACTTATAACGATAAGCATAATTGAAAACCTTTTGACTCAAGGTGCTTTTGCAATTGCTGTTCCCACCACAACAAGTCACTACTATGCTCTTGTAAGTAAAGCTTATTTATCCAGCTCACTAAAGCAGATAAATTATTATGTGATTCAGAAAAACCTAAAGCACAACTTAGCTCCCTTCCTGTAGGTTGGCAATAAAAACGCTGGCATAAGTAGTGAGCTAAGTTAAGTCGAATTTCATTATTCATGATGTTTCTCCTGTCAGTTTTTGATTTAAAAATGCTTCAAAAGCACTGCCGTCACGGCGAGTTAAATTAGGTACATAGCGTGAATACACTGTAAAAAGCATATTGGTATTAGCGTGACCCATTTGCTTAGCAATCCATTCAGGTGACTCACCAGACGCTAACCATAAGGTGGCCGCGGTATGTCGAGTTTGATATGGGTTTCTGCGAGGGATGTTTAAAATATCTAATGTGGGGTACCAAACACGATAAGACATGTTTTTGTTGTTCATTGGCTTGCCACCAGCGGTTTGAAATACAAAACCATGGCCATCTGACTGCTTGTAATGTTTAGTTAATGATTCAAAAACCAACTCATTCATATCAATTTCACGTAATGATGTTTTGGTTTTCACTGGGCCAAGTTTATTTCGAACCCACGACTGGCGAACTAGAATTTGTCTGCGTTCGAAATCTATATTCTCCCACTGCAAACCATCTATCTCACCGGTTCGAAGACCGCTGAAAAAGCGTGTTAAGAAATAACAACGAAAATCCGGTCTAACAAAATCTAGGAACTTAAAAACTTCATCTAAGGTAAATGGGTGAACAGGCTTACGATTAACAGGTAGTGGCTTGATTGACTTCCAAGGGCTAGTAAAGTCATATCGCTCTGCCGCATCATTCAACACTACACGCAGTGGCGATAATATTTGATTGATGCGTGAAGCTGATAACTCTTTTCCAAACGCACTCCCATCCACTAAATCTGCACGAAACTTTAAAACTTCTGACTTTGCTATCGAATTTATGGCTCGTTCACCAAAGCGAGGCAATATATACAAAGTCAGAATATCCTCAATCGTACGAAGTTGAGATGGACGCCACTCAGCTTTACGCTCGAGCAACCATTGCTCAACAAACACTCGAACCAAATCAGAACCAGGTGCCTCACTCCCTTTACCTTCAGCTGCAACTTCATAAGCTGCAAACTTCAGTGCATTTTTACTATTAGGAAAGTGTCGAGAGTACTCAAACTGATTTAACTGAATTTCAGCCTCTATTCGCTTAAGTACGGCGGCGACTCTTTTACGATTTGCAGCTGTATCTTCTAAAGTGGTCATCTCACGACAGCGAATACTCTTAAACCGAAAATCGAGGTATAACTTGTTATTACGCGCATTTACACTACCCATTGCACACCTCGCTATTTAGTTGGCAAAACGTCTGAATAACCAAACAACATGAGATCTTCAACACTCTCCCAGATGAACAATATTTTGCGACCACCAAATGGTCTAATGTAATGGATACCTTCGAGAAAAATGGCATCCTTTAATTGATCTCGAATCGTTCTCGCATCATATTTAATGCGTACAGATAACTCTTCAGCTGTTAAATAAGTATTAGACATAATATACTCTCCGATAGGTCATTTGATTTCACAGAAAGCTTTTTTGCTCTCCTGTAGAACAAATTTATGCTCATTTATTATCTTTTGCAAGCTTTTTTAACCTGCAGGAGAACATTTTTTATTATTGGAGCTCATTTTGAAGTGTAATCTTTCCAGAATACTCGGTGAGAAAAGACTTAAAGTTTCTGATGTGGCAAGGGATACCGATATCAACAGAGGCACTATCACCCGTTTGTACAATGAAACGGCCACTCGTGTTGAATTAGATGTGCTTGAAACGCTGTGTAAATATTTAGACGTGGAAATTGGTGAGCTATTGGAAATCCAAGATACCGAATGAATCAATGAGCAGATCCAAAACGTTGAATGATATCCAATAGAGTCCAAACAAAACCTTTTGCTACTGATTTTAAACGATTTAATTAAACATTATTCCAAAGAGGTCCATTAACACCCACCCTTGTATTTGACTGGAGACTAAGGGCTTATGGGAAAGTTAACCGCAAAGGAAGTTGCAGCAAAAACCAAAGGTGAACCTGGCCGATTCGCTGA
>NZ_MCTY01000094.1:0-4362 GCF_002873635.1 Shewanella sp. 10N.286.52.B9 | reverse complement strand
AGAATCTGTTACACCCTCTATTTAGCTCTTCAAATCTCGCTCTTCTATTCTTTCCAATATCCAATCCTGCACCTCACTTTCAACCCAAGCGACCGCTCTAGCTCCTAGACTTACTGGTTTTGGGAAAGTAGCATCTGCAATATAGTTATAAATGGTTGAACGCCCTAGCCCAGTACTATCCATCACTTCTTTTAATTTAATTAGTCTCATTGTGAATACCTCATGTTTGATTCACAACATGGGGCGAGCTAGTAAAAAATTACCGTCGACATCAACCTCACAAATACGATTCCAGAAAGTTTCAGGTATATATCACTACTGTGCATAAGCCATTAACAGTTAAAGGAGACTTTTATGCGCAGTAATTCAAATCAAAATAAACCATCCCATTGGCCAACTACAGCCCTTCAAGTACTTGAAAGCGCAGCTAACATCATTGCTGAGAAACTGAATCATCAGGACGTATACACAAACCCTCAGAGCACAAAGGACTTCCTTACCTACAAGTTAGGTGGGTATGAGCGGGAGGTGTTTGGGGTGATGATGCTCAACAGCCAGCATCAGCTCATCGAGTTTCGTGAATTGTTCTTTGGCACCATAGACGCTGCCAGTGTTTATCCAAGAGAAGTAGTAAAAGCTGTGCTTGAAGTAAATGCCGCAGCTGTCATCTTTTCCCACAATCACCCTTCAGGTGAATCTGAGCCTTCAGAAGCTGATAAGAGAATTACTCAAAAGTTAAAAGATGCTTTGGGATTAATCGATGTCAGGGTCTTAGACCACATCATCGTGGGAAAATCGCCAGTGTCACTGGCGGAAAGAGGTCTAATCTAACGGTCTTATCATTTAGCCTTTTCTATTTCGAAAGCTTCAAGTTAATAACCTTCGAAGCCCATCCATTCGTTTTAACTGAAAACCATTCAACCACCAGCCAGCAAGAGATTAAGAGCGCACGCTCTTAATCTCTTTGCTGTTGCGTGTTTATTCATTAAGGACGTTTATATGACAATTTCAATTGATACCAATCAAAGACCTGCTATGCCAGCTCCTTTCTATCAGTTACTAACACAAGAGTTGATTAATACTAATCCAAAGGAGGCAAATGCCATCACCTTGTATTTTAGAGATCCCGACTACTCACCTGAACAAGGTGGGTTTCATCCTGTTGAAGTAAGGCTTGAGAAACAACTTAATCAATGGCGATTAGTTTACGTTACTGATTTTGCTTTTCATGGGCATGACTTTCCTGAACTCATTAAAGACATCGACATTTGCTTCAACAGCAAACAAGTCTATAGCTCAATTGGTGGATGGATAAAACATGATGAAGGCACAGAGCTTATTGAACTGTTTAGTGACAACTTCACAAGCTATCACCATATGGATGTTTATCAGGTGCAAATTGCACTGGGTTAACGTCATTTCAAACCCAAGTTCCCATATTGGTAAAACGGGAACAAGAAAACCCTTACCCCATGGGCCTTTGCGAAACCAAAGTGCCCAAAACA
Organism: Shewanella sp. 10N.286.52.B9; assembly: GCF_002873635.1. Lineage (NCBI taxonomy): Bacteria > Pseudomonadati > Pseudomonadota > Gammaproteobacteria > Alteromonadales > Shewanellaceae > Shewanella > Shewanella sp. 10N.286.52.B9. The sequence goes on along the minus strand of NZ_MCTY01000094.1, from coordinate 2,857 downwards.
TCGATATAGCAGAAAAAAGGAACTTGCCCATGTTAAATATCAGCCTTACTTAGCTCTACCATTCTGAAACTAACAAACGGCTCCTGACTCCCCTAATCTGCAAGCCCATAGCTTCAAATACTTCTTCAAAATCATTGCACTGAGCTGGCACGTTAGGTAAAGAGAATGTCGCTTCAGTGAAAAATCGCTGCTGATGCAAAGGATCACTCCCCCATGCTATCTGCCACCATTCCAAGATTCGCTCTTTAGAGTCAAACAATCGCCTAGCTTTTGGTACCCGATCACTTTTACTTCGATTTTCATTTGATGTTGCAGGTAATAGGTTCCATTTGTCATTATTTGGCCAGTAAGCAAAGGGGAGGCAATGATCCACATCGTACTGGCTTTTTAATACCGTATTGCTCCAGGCGCTATGGATAACTGTGCCCTCAGCCTGTAGCTCATCCACACGCTTGCGAACGTATCGAGTATCACGAGATGAATCAATCCACACGAGGCTGTCATGATATGACTGTAGAGAGATATTTCTGTCTTGATTAAGCTTAAAGCGCTGCATTTCTTTAACCCACTGGTTTACCACCAACGGTTCTATCCAGGAGTGATAAAGCCTAAAGCAACCCCATAGCTTTTCATCCAAAATGAATTGACCAAACCCTGTAAAGAATTCACTATCTAAAATAATGGTATCTGAGTATTTTCTACGCTTTTCTGCTGCTTGGATTTCAAACAACTTGTTTTGTTTATCACCCTGATAGATAAAGGTAACTGGCCCTGCTTTTATCGTACTTATCGTATGAGTAAATAATTTTTGAATAGCTTTAGCTTCTTCCCCGACATAGAGTGCACCAATAGAAAAGTCATCGGCTGATAGGTGTTTAAGCTTATTCCAACCATCGTCTTTCACAAAACCCAACCCTTTCGTTGCATTCGAGTTCTGCTGAATTCCGTGCCCCTCAATATCGACATCAATAAGGCGCTTGAACTGACGAACCCAATATAGAGCAACTAAGCCCGCTGAAAGTGCGATTTTACCATCACTACGGTCTAACACAGCCCCAGAGTGAGCATCGGCAATACGAAGTAACGTTCTCAATAGAGCAAGCTTATAAGTCGCCGATTTACTGTCGTTAACAATAATTCGACGAACAGTGTTAAGGTTACCGGAACCATCATCAGGCAAATTCAATACAACAGTCTGCCAAGACACATCTGCCCGTTGAAGATTATCTTCACTACCCGATACTAATTGAAGCTGCAATCCGTGATCTTTTGAAAGTTTTTCTAGCTCTTCAACCGAAACAGAAAAGCCTTGTCGGCCATCAGTAAACTCTCCATGACGCAAGCTAATGACTAATTTACCATTTGGGGATAATAGATTTGAAAGTTTACGAAATGCTCTTTCACGTAATGAAGGGGCTAAATGCATCCACACAGCACTTACAAGTATTAAGTCAAAACGCATTCCTAAGCTTTGAACGTTTTTAAGAACTGGTAGTGAATCATTAAGCCAAGTGACTTCTGGGCCTATACTTTGCCGCCCTATTTGACGTAATGCATCATTTGGCTCTACGGCGATGACCTCACAACCTTGATCATTCATCCATTTAGCATCTCGCCCAGAACCAGCACCAATATCTAAAACATTCGATCCAGATTCTGGCCAATATAGCTTCCACGAATGGTGTACAGACTTAAAATCAAGACTATTATATTGTTCAGCGAGTTCTATAGCATTCTGACTATAAAAAAGAGAGGTTGATTTCATAAAAATGCGCCATATGTCCTTGTTAACCCATGATATACGGCTAGGTTACATATGGCGATAGCTTAGTAAAGAACCGTGATTTATTTTTGATTAAAGTCTAAGTGCTTAATAAGTTATTAATAATGGAAGGTTAGATCGAGGATAGTTTTCTAAAAATAAAACTGACAAAAGCGGTGTGGACTTCCCAGCTTAATAATAAGAAGGTTCTTATTTATTAATGTAAAGAGTCTTCCCAAGCTAACTATCTAGTTTCGATTATCGTTATTAATTTTGAAAAAATTTTTACACTAGGTGTTAGTACTAAACTATCAATAGAAAGATTGGCTGCCTCTAAAAGCTATGGTCACCATTTGGTCACCGTTTGGTCACCGAATAGAAAATACTAAAAAATATGAGTATTAGTTTAAGAGTGATCTGAAGATAGGGAAATGAATAAAAGCCAGAAAAGACAAAGGCCTAGCATTTCTGCTAGGCCTTCTAAATTTGGCAGGGGTAGCAAGACTCGAACTCGCAACCATCGGTTTTGGAGACCGCTGTTCTACCAATTGGAACTATACCCCTGTTGACGGAATGCATTATGCTAAAACCACTGCGAAAGGTAAAGCATTATTTATCACAAACGTACTGACTGTGGGTTTTTCAGCCAAATTAAGCAATTTATAATCTACTTTGCTATTTTGGCAATGCGAAGCTCACTTACATACGGTATTTACATGATGTCGGATCACATACTCTACTTAAACAGTTACGTAACTGAGCTTAAGGAGACTTACAAATGACTTGCTTGAGTACAAGCCACAATTACCAATCGCAACGAATAGTCGCTTATAAACACTTACAAGTGGTATGAACTGCATTTAGAGCTATTGCCCTTCACCAGTTTAGAACTAAAGTCTTTAATAGGTCATAACGGCTTAGGTGAAACGGCTTTAGATATCGTTAAAACCTAACGCTTCGAGTTTGAGAAACCAGCTAAGAGTTTACGATTTAGCATAAGTGAGAGGAAATATAACAATTTACAACAGTAGTAACATCAACAAGGTGAACAATAAACACTCAAATTAATAATTTTAAAATACTTCATAGTTATTT
>NZ_MCTY01000093.1:0-269 GCF_002873635.1 Shewanella sp. 10N.286.52.B9 | reverse complement strand
GATGTCAACGATGCACCGGTAGCAGGCAGTACCTCATACACAGTCAACGAAGACGGCCAAATCACCATTAGCGCTGAGCAGCTATTAGCGAACTCAAGCGATGTGGATGGCACAGTCAGCCTAGACTCAGTGTCATATTCTGGTACTGACGGAATCCTAGTTCAAAACCAAGATGGCTCAGTGACCTTCTCGCCAAATGAAAACTTCAACGGTGACATCAGCCTGGATGTCACCATCATCGATGATGACGGCGCCACTGCTGAAACCAC
>NZ_MCTY01000092.1:0-2058 GCF_002873635.1 Shewanella sp. 10N.286.52.B9 | reverse complement strand
CCTTAATGAAGCAGAGTCTGTATAGTCGTTGCTTTTGTTAGTATTTTGTTGCATAACCATATTTTTAGTCGCATCTTACTTTGTTGCACCTTACGTTATTATTACTTATTTTTAGTATGGTCATCAGTGATGCTGATCAAATCATTATAATATTTATCATCGAAGATAGATTTAATATAACAGCCCCTACTAACAGTTATATCTCTCATGATATTGTTAAAAACAACTCCCATTAAACTAACGAATGAATACCAGTATTTTAGGAACAGGTTATTTATACCCATCAAAACAATCAATATATTCTACATAATGATTAACGCTTCGGAGTTTAATTCTAGAATAGACAGCACTTTTCAATCAAGTTAGATTAATATGTTAAGAACATTACGATTGACAATTAAATTATAGACAAGCTAGAAATGAGTTTGTGAATATTAAATCAACCTTAATTTATACGCTAAGTGAACCAACTGTGAGTTTGTTTTTACCTTTAGTTTCTTTTTAATACTGGCGAGTCGATAGTCGACACCGCGCTCTGTTAAAAAGCATTGTTGAGCAATATCAGAGCGAGAACCTCCTTTAGAAACTATCTCAATAGCTTTAATCTCATTTTCACTGATGAGCCTGTAATCCAATAATGGATTAAGGTGAATCGGTAAATCATCTAAGCAATAGTGCTGGTAGTCGGTAAAAATCTTCTGAATACGTTGAATTCGCTGATTGTCATACTCAACATCTTCATCTAAAAACAAGTAAAACCTTCCAACATAATGTTCACTAATCAAGCATGGAATGGCAAATGTCCTTTTGCCTTTATAGCCATATTTTTCCATCACATTTAAAGGGGAAGCAGCAGAACGATGCCAATCTTCGTAGTCCCAATGATGATATTCCTTTAGCAAAGATAAATCAGTATTGTAGTCTAATTTAGCCCATTTACTCCTAGATGAGATACTATAATTTATCGCATTTTCAGAACTATACATAAGCCTAGTTCTTTTAGCTAAAAGGTTTTTTTTATTAATTGAAAATGAGGATTTTTCACTGAGGTCAACATTGAATATCATATCTGAAATCTCTAAATCCTTTGCCATTGAGGCAAGCTCTTTACAGTTTATCATGTTGTCCTATAACCCCTATCTGATTAGCCTTAAAGATAAGTTGAGGAATGTTTGTCGCATGAAGCAATGACTTGCCTGTATCTAGATGATAATCAACCCCTCTTTCACTAAGACTCAACATGTCAGATACTTCTTTTCGTGTCATTCCCATCGACATTGCGTTAATAATGGAATGTAATTTTTTGCTAATACCATAGTTTTTAGCGACTTCGCTTACGATAGTCGTTTCGTACTTTTTATAGATATTTAATACAGAGACTTTTATCGAACGAATATTACATTCAATTTCTCTAAGTTCAATTTCATTATTTACAATAAATACTACACTAGCATTGGTCTGGCTAAATGGGCTCATACTAATTACGACTTTACTGTAAAAACTATCATCATCTCTCCATATAACAACATCTTTACCGTTATGTTTTTTTTGTTGGGCAAATAAAGACTCACATAAAAATGTGCTCGAACCCTCATCACAATTAGTCACAACCAAATCTAATCTTTTATTTACACATTGAATATCATCTTTACCTAGTTGCTCAAAACATATAATCCACTTAGGAGTAATTTTAAAGCAAGAAAACAAACCTTCATCGGTTTCGACCATAGCGGTTCTTTTGTTTTTTATTATTATGCTCATCTCAATTCATCATAATTAATATTGATTTCAATTATTATATCTACACAATTAGGCAATACAATTCTCTTAGGTTGTATGTGTGTGTAGAGTCACAACGAACATAATTGCTTTGATCAGCACAGTTTTTCAACAAAATTAACTCATCTACTGTGACTTATCATATTGGCAATCGACTCGACACAAGGTAGGGAGTAAAAATAAAAAACATACCCACAACAATAGCTCCAACTATTTTTACATAAGGGCATTTAAATTAAAATAATCAGATTTATTATCAATGTGATAATAATCTATATT
>NZ_MCTY01000091.1:0-98629 GCF_002873635.1 Shewanella sp. 10N.286.52.B9 | reverse complement strand
GCCAGACTTGAACTGGCACGTCTATTTAAAAACGACGAGGGATTATGAGTAATAAGTTTTATTTAAACAAATTTCAGATACAAAAAAGCCCCAACTAATGTTGAGGCTTTTTTGCACCATACTTACGTATGTAAGTTCTCATCATTGCTAAGCAAAGACAAAGAATAATGGTACCCGAGGCCAGACTTGAACTGGCACGCCTATTAAGCGAGGGATTTTAAATCCCTTGTGTCTACCGATTCCACCACTCGGGCAAAAGTGTCATTTAATTGTTAATTTAACAACTAAACAAAATTGTGGAGGCGCGACCCGGAGTCGAACCGAGGTCGACGGATTTGCAATCCGCAGCATAGCCATTCTGCCATCGCGCCGCAATTCATTTAATGAATTGGAGCGACATATCGGGTTCGAACCGATGACCTATACCTTGGCAAGGTATCGCTCTACCAACTGAGCTAATGTCGCTTTACAGAATCAATAACAATGTGTTGTCGTTGACTTCGGGATGCATTTTTACTGTTTTAAGCAATTCTGTCAATGAAGTTTTATAGTTTTTTCGTTGTTTTTAGTGCGTTTGTCGCATAAATAAACGCATCGAATAAATATTAACTGAACTTGGTTAAAAGCTATTCAGTATGAAAAATCTTAATTTGAAAAGACTGGGCTATTTCAGCTGAGAATATTCAAAAACTGCAATGTGATAATGGTTTGCTAATAAAAAAGCACTTCAAAGAAGTGCTTTTAATAGGTGAATTGCGCTTAGGCATTAATTAGGTTCTGTTTATGCGCTCGGTAAAGACAAAGTCGTAATACCCAGCATTTTTTGCATAACGCCCACTACCTGACAGCTATAACCAAATTCATTGTCATACCAAACATACAAAATTGCACGTTTACCTTCTGCAATTGTTGCTTGAGAGTCAACAACGCCTGCATAACGCGAGCCCACTAAATCACTAGAAACAATCTCAGTAGATTCAGTAAAATCAATTTGATTACGCAGCTCTGAAGTTAATGCCACATCTTTGAGGTATTCATTTAATTCGTCACGGTTTGTTTCAGCGTTTAAATTAACACTAATGATAGCCATTGACACATTAGGTGTAGGTACACGTATCGCATTGCCCGTTAGCTTACCTTCTAGCACAGGTAACGCTTTAGATACGGCTTTAGCAGCACCAGTTTCAGTAATAACCATGTTTAATGGCGCACTACGGCCACGGCGATCAGCACTGTGATAGTTATCAATCAAGTTTTGATCGTTCGTATAAGAGTGAATAGTTTCTACATGGCCATTTTCAATACCGTACTTATCATTAACCGCTTTTAGAACCGGTGTAATAGCATTAGTAGTACAACTAGCAGCAGAAACAATGATGTCTTCTGGTAAAATGTCATTTTCATTGACACCATAAACAACATTTTTAATGGCGCCTTTAGCTGGTGCCGTTAACAGAACCTTACTGGCACCTTTACTCTTAAGGTGCAAACCAAGGCCAGCTTCATCTTTCCAAATACCGGTATTATCAACAACCAATGCATCATTTATACCGTATTGGGTATAATCGACTTCATCAGGTGAATTAGCATAGATTATTTGAATATAAGTACCATTGGCGATTAATGCGTTGTTCTCTTCATCAACTTCAACTGAGCCATTGAAAGAACCATGCACCGAATCACGACGTAATAAGCTGGCGCGTTTTTCCAAATCGCCTTTCTTGCCACCACGAAGTACAATAGCACGAAGACATAATTTGTTGCTTTGACCGGTTTTTTCGATCATCAGGCGTGCTAATAACCGCCCTATTCGACCAAAACCGTATAGCACGACATCTTTAGCGGCAACATCATCACCAAAATTTATGCCCGCTTCTAAAGCGTGAGTCATATAAGATTGAATTTGTGATGCATCAGAGTGTTCACGCCAGTAATTAATGGCAAGCTTGCCAATATCGACTTTACAATGCTTAACTGACAACTTACTTAACGCTTCTACAAATGGGAAACTTTCGCGTAAACGTAACTTATCGCCAATGTGACGACGAACTAAGCGATGCGCTTTAATAATTTCTATTGTTGATGCGTTTAAAAGTGGTTTACCAAAAATTAAGACTTCAACGCCTTGATTACGGTATAATTTCCCAAGTAAAGGCTGCATAGCCTCAGCCATTTCGAAACGTTCTTGCCAACTTTGTAGGTGTTTATCAGCGCTCATTAAAAAGATCCTTTATCTCATATTTCGGCTTTGTCGCAGAAAGAATTGAGTAACAGAAAGAAAAGACCAATAATCAGATTATTGTAGGGTTATCCCTTATTAGTCGCCGTCATTGTAATGAAATTTGACGCATTTCACCAGTAAGAAATTTTTACTAAACCTGTAATTTTATTAGAAAAAATCACCATGCGGAGCCAGTTTTGAACAAAAGTTTAGTAATAATTACATCATTTTCTTTATTCGCTGCATTATTCGGCCTTTTCGGTTGTGATGTTGGTCGAAATAGTGCCGCCATATGTAAAAAAAATCCTGAACTTTGTGCCGATTTACACCAAGATAGTTGGTGTTTAGTAGAAAAAGGCGACTTAATTCGCAGTCGTTACCAATTAAAGCAGATAGAAACCCCTTCAGGAAAGTTACTCTATGAGCAACTCATCAAGCTTGAGTCTTATAGTAAATGCATAGAACTTGCTGCCGGGGTTAAACATGTTATTAATACTCACCGTACTGAAGATCGAGAACGTGCTTATGCTATTAGTACCCAAAACTTAGCCCAATTAAGAGAATCTACTCAAGATAACCCAGATCTTTATTTGGCTTACTACCGCTGGACCACTTTTAATGATGGTGATTCACGAGATGCTGTCATCGCCGCAGAACAATCTGGTGAAGTTAATGAAGTTTTCATGTTGTCCCACATTGCCAGTTATTATTTAAAAATAAATACCAGCCAATCAAAAGCACTGTATTTATCACTTTTAGCTAACTCAAACGCAGAAACTTTGGATCCAGACTGGCTTTTAGGTTTAGCGAGCATTTATCGACGTGAACAAAATTCACAAAATGAATACTTGTTTACCAAAGTCAATTTGTTGATGAGTGATTATGTGGCTTCTGAGCAGAGGCTTTTAGCCTTAATTGGCAATAATAAAACCTTGGCAGCCCAATTAGACCTCGATGCGCAAATGTTAGTTAATCAACTTTCCTTAGGTCAATTCGATATCAGCCAATTTAAAACGCGAATTGATTAAAAAACTAGCGCGTTATTAACTACAATGAACACATTATATTTTTCACTTATTTGTTGACGACTTACAAAAAAACACAAAAAGTGTGTGATATATTGAATTCTGTAAATAAAATACAGACATTTGACGCTTAAATTGCCATTTTTCGGCTTTTTTACTTGACGAAAATCGTTAATTTGGTAATTTTACTACCACATGATTTACGAAACAGATTTTATAATCACTTGAGGGATATGCAATGACTATCCGTGTAGCAATTAACGGCTATGGCCGTATCGGTAGAAATGTTTTACGTGCGCTTTATGAAAGCGAAAAGGATTACCCAATTGAAATCGTTGCACTCAACGATTTAGGTGATGCTTCAATTAATGCTCACCTTACCAAGTATGATTCAGTTCATGGTCGTTTTAATGCTAAAGTTGATCATGATGATGAAGCCATCTACGTTAATGGCGATAAAATCCTAACTTTCCAAGAACGTGACCCTTCTAAATTGCCTTGGGCAGAGTTGAATGTTGATGTTGTGTATGAATGTACTGGTATTTTCACTTCTAAAGAAGCGGTACAGCCACATTTAACAGCGGGCGCGAAGAAAGTTATTATTTCAGCACCAGGTAAAAATGTTGACGCTACAGTTGTTTATGGCGTAAACAATGACGTACTAACTGCTGACATGACTGTGATTTCAAATGCTTCATGTACAACCAACTGTTTAGCGCCTTTTGCGAAACCGTTGAATGACTCTGTTGGTATTGAATCAGGTTTAATGACTACTATTCATGCTTACACCAATGATCAACGCTTATCAGATGTTTACCACACTGATTTACGTCGTGCTCGTGCAGCAGCAATGTCTATGATCCCAACTCAAACTGGGGCAGCTGCTGCTGTAGGTTTAGTGGTTCCTGAGCTTCAAGGTAAGTTTGACGGTTTAGCTGTACGTGTACCGACAGTCAACGTATCTCTTGTAGATCTCACTTTCCAAGCGTCTCGTGACACCACAGTTGAAGAAATTAACCAGATAGTGGCAGATGCAGCAAAAACTTCACCATTGAATGAAGCGCTTGCTATTAATGTTGAACCTTTAGTCTCTATCGACTTCAACCATAATGCATTTTCTTCTAACTTTGACGCGACTCAAACACGTGTTAATGGTCGACTTGTCAAAGTAATGGCTTGGTATGATAACGAATGGGGTTTCAGTAACCGCATGTTAGATAATACTGTTGCATTAATGACAGCTAAATAATTCATAGCAGTCATTTGACTAATATGAAAAAGCCCTGCAATTGCAGGGCTTTTTATTGTCTGTCATTTAGCTTAGTAATACTAAGCTAAATCTTACAAACTTAATTAGGCGTTGCCTTTTACTTTCATATTAAGGGTTTGAGCAAAATTTAGCATTCTATTAAGTGGCACTAACGCATCATCACGTAAAGCGTCATCAACAAACACTTCATGGGTTGTTTTATCGACACTACTGAGCGATGCTTCAATCGCTTGAAGACCATTCATAGCCATCCAAGGACAATGGGCACAGCTTTTACAAGTGGCGCCATTACCGCCTGTTGGCGCTTCAATAAGTGTCTTACCTGGTGCAGCTTGTTGCATTTTATAAAAAATGCCGCGATCGGTTGCTACAATGAATTGCTGATTGTCCATAGTTTGTGCAGCTTTAATTAACTGACTAGTTGAACCTACAGCATCAGCTAACGCTACCACATTTGCTGGTGATTCTGGGTGAACTAGCACAGCAGCATCTGGATATTGTATTTTTAATTCACGTAAGGCTTTTGCTTTAAATTCGTCATGAACAATACAATCACCTTGCCACATCAGCATATCGGCGCCAGTTTCTTTAGCGATATAACTGCCTAAATGTCTATCTGGGCCCCAGATGATTTTCTTGCCTTCACTATCTAAGTGTTCAACGATTTCAAGGGCGATACTTGATGTAACAACCCAATCTGCACGCGCTTTAACAGCGGCAGAGGTGTTAGCGTAGACCACAACGGTATGATCTGGATGAGCATCGCAAAATGCCGAAAACTGCTCAATAGGACAACCAATATCAAGTGAACAGGTGGCATCTAAAGTAGGCATTAGAATGGTTTTTTCAGGGCTAAGAATTTTAGCCGTTTCGCCCATAAATTTAACGCCAGCAACAATTAACGTTTTAGCAGGATGATCACGACCAAAGCGTGCCATTTCTAAAGAATCAGATACGCATCCACCTGTCTCTTCTGCTAAGGCTTGAATTTCAGGATCAGTATAGTAATGTGCAACAAGAACCGCATTTTGTTCTTTTAAAAGCTGTTTAATTTTTTGTTTATAATCAGCCTTTTCGGCTTCATTTAATACAGCGGGTTTTGCGGGAAAAGGATATTCGATTGAAGCGATATTCGGTGCCGAAGTGATCATTTTGATTCCGAGAAGTTACAACGTTTGAGTATTATACAAAATCGGCCCATAAAATTAAAGGACGCTTTCGCGTCCTTTCGTGTAACTGGGTAACCTATTTTGAAGGTGAAGGAATTAGCGCATGGCTAATAACATCTCTTGAGGTTGTTCCAGATAGAGCTTCCATAAATTACAAAAACGGGCAATGGTGCCACCATCAATTATGCGATGATCGCCAGACCAACTAACTTGCATTATTTTACGCGCTTCAACTTCACCGTTTTCATTAAAGCGCGGTAGAGTTTGCAGTTTACCTAACGCTACAATGGCTACTTCAGGTTTATTGATGATTGGCGTTGCCACTGTGCCACCGAGTGCACCAATATTAGAAATAGAAATCGTGCCACCTTTAAGATCTGCAGGTGAAACGCGGCCACTACGAGCAGCAGTGGTTAAACGAGTAATTTCAGCAGCAACTTCTAGAATAGATTTGTTTTGCACGTCTTTTACATTAGGTACTAACAAACCAACTTTTGAATCAACAGCCATACCTATGTTATGAGAAGCTTTATACGTCAGCTCAGTACACTCGGAATTGACCTGGCTATTCAGCACAGGGAATTCATTGATGGCTAACGACATTGCTTTCATGAAAAATGGCATCATTGTTAGCTTAACTTCATCAGTAGAGTAGCGTTGCTTCATTTCGGCGCGCAAGGCAACTAGATCTGTTAAGTCAAACTCTTCACAATAGGTAAAATGCGGAATGGTCGAAACAGACTCCACCATCATTTTCGCCATAACCGCTTTAACACCTTTGATAGGTTCGACTTTATCAGTAGCGCTTGACACGGTCGTCGCTGGCGTAACTGCTGGGGCTTGGTTATTGACCACAGGAGTAGAAACTGTCGTAGATTTAGGCGTCGCTGCAGTTAAGTGGCTTTCAATATCTTCTTTATAGACACGGCCACTTTTGCCTGTTCCTTTCACATCAGCAATATTGATATCTAAGCTGCGGGCTAAACGTCGCACTGCAGGACTGGCTAATGCTTTGCCTTGTATAACAGGCTCAGGTGAAACATCTAAAGCCACTTGGGTTGCTGGAGCATCATCTACAAGGGTATTTGCTACTGAGGTAGATTCAACTTCGATGGCAAATAAAGGTTCATGTACTTTTGCAAGCTGGCCTTTTCGATAATGAAGTTTAACAATAGTGCCATTTTTTATTGCTGGAATTTGAACCAAAGCTTTGTCTGTCATCACATCAGCAATAGGTTGATCTTCAACCACGCTATCGCCTTCTTCGACTAACCACTCAACCAGTTCACACTCTACAATACCTTCACCAATATCTGGCAATAAAAACTCTTCAATCGCTTTACCTGTAACAGGGGCTTGTGGCGTATTTTGAATCGAGGCATTGCTAGGTGTATGGCTTGAATCATTTTTTACTTCCGCCGCTGTCGAAATGACAAAAGGTTCGGCAGCAGTTGCATCCATATCTACGGCATAAAGTGGTGCATGTACTTTAGCAATATCGCCTTTGGCATAATACAGCTTAGTAATTACGCCACCATGTGGTGCAGGAATTTGCACTAAAGCTTTATCGGTCATGACATCAGCGATGGGTTGATCTTCAACGACTAAGTCGCCTTCTTTAACCATCCAATCGACAAGCTCACATTCAACAACACCTTCACCAATATCCGGCAAAATAAAATCTTTAATCATATCTTGCTCCTAGAAATTAACTGATGCTTTAATGGCTTCGAATGTTTTAAGCTCATCTGGCATGTATTCTTTTTCAAGAATAAGCGGGTATGGTGTATCTAAACCACATACTCGGCTAATGGGTGATTCAAGACTTAAGAAACATTCCTGCTGAATTGTTGCTGCAATTTCACCAGCAAAGCCACCTGTTAACGGCGCTTCATGGTTTATTAATAACCGACCCGTTTTCTTAACTGAAGCAGCAACGGTTTCTATGTCCCATGGTGCCAGAGTGCGCAAATCGATAATTTCAGATGAAATACCCTCTTTTTCAGCCATAAGCGCTGCTTTTTCAAGGATCTCCATTTGCGCGCCCCAACCTAGTAATGTGATATCAGTTCCTGATTTAACCACTTCTGCTTTACCTAGCTCGATTTCATAATCGCCAGCGGGCACTTCGCCAACTGAAGCACGATAAAGACGCTTAGGCTCAAAGAAAATAATTGGATTAGGGTCACGTATAGAAGCAAGTAACAGCCCTTTTGCTTGCTCTGGGTTACGTGGAATGACAACTTTTAAACCAGGCGTTTGGGTAAAGTACGCTTCTGGAGATTGCGAGTGATAATGGCCGCCTGCAATACCGCCACCATAAGGGGTTCTAAAAGTCAGTCCGCCAACATCAAATTGATTACCACTGCGATATCTGAATTTTGCTGATTCATTAACGATTTGGTCAAATGCAGGGAAGATATAATCAGCGAATTGGATCTCTGCCACAGCAGTCATGCCATTTGAGGCTAAGCCATTAGCAAAGCCAGCAATACCCTGCTCGGTTAACGGTGTATTGAAACAACGATCACGGCCGAATTTTTCTTGTAGTCCAGATGTCGCTCGAAAAACACCACCAAAGTGTCCAACATCTTCACCAAATACCACCATTCTTTCATCCGCGGTCATCGCAATTGATAACGCATCATTAATGGCGTGTAACATGTTCATTTCAGCCACGATTAAATTCTCCCTGCACTTTTAGGATACGACTTAGGATATTTTTTAATATGTTGTTTTAAATCAGCTAATTGTTTCTCTAAAGCAGGTGTTGGTTTATCTAATACATCTGTGATTAACAAGTCGATATGCGGTAAAGCCACTTTTTCTGCCACTTTAACGGCATTAAGTACTTCTTCTCGGTATTGTTCATAAGCTGCAGCATCATCTTTTTCGTTTAACCAATCTTTATTGATCATCCAAAGTTTAAAGCGCTTAACAGGATCATGTTGCTCCCACTTAGCTTCTTCTTCTTTTGAACGATAACCCGATGGGTCATCTGAAGATGAATGTGCACCTAAACGGTACGTCATCGCTTCGATGAGTACTGGCGCATTATGTTCTAACGCATGAGCTCGAGCTTGTTGAGTTGCTGCGAGTACCGCAAGCATATCGTTACCATCAACACGAATAGTGTGCATACCATAACCAACACCACGACTGGCAATGCCATTACCTGCAAATTGCTCTTCAGTTGGCGTTGAAATCGCGTAACCATTGTTACGACAGAAAAAGATCGTTGGTGACTTTAAAACTGCAGCCATATTTAGGCCTGCGTGAAAGTCACCTTCTGATGCTGCACCTTCGCCAAAATAACAAATAGCAACGTTACGTTTGCCTTGTAATTTAAAAGCATGTGCAACACCGGTAGCTTGTGGTATTTGAGTCGCTAGTGGTGATGAAATTGTCTGGTAATTTAATTCTTTACTACCGTAATGAATTGGCATCTGTCTGCCTTTACCTAAATCTTTTTCATTACTGAACATTTGATTCATAAATTGTTCAGTGGTAAAACCACGATATCTAAGTGATGCATGCTCTCGGTATTGCGCCAATATGACATCACCGTCATCAAGTGCAGCAGTACTGCCAATGATAGAGGCTTCTTCGCCAGTACAAGTCATATAAAAACTAATACGACCTTGCCTTTGAGCACTTAACATACGTTCATCTAATACTCGGGTAAAAACACAAGTATCATGTATACGTTCAGCCAAGGCTTTATCAATAACGGGCATGACGGCATTTTCGTAAGTTGTGCCATCAGCTTGTAGAATTTTTAAAATAGGAATGTGCAATGAAGCTTTGTCTAAGAAGCTGACACGATGCACTGTTTCATTAGTCAGTGTTGCGTTGCTCATATTGTGCTCTTGTTATTTGTAGCCTTAAAAATAAAGCGTAATTTATTATATGCGAACGAACATTACGTTAACGTAAACTTACTATCAACTAATGTTCATTCCACTTAGTGAATATCCTGTCATATATAATGTATATTTAGCTTTACAACTTATTGAATGTCTTCATTAGGTGCTGGCACTAAACATAATACTGTACGTTGGCCCACAGGTACATTTTCATTAGGAAAAACGATAGCTTCGTATGGATAAATGACCTTAATCTCAGTGTCACCTTCCGTTGCTAATACATGATTTTGCTTGAACCCAGAAAAATTTACCGTTGTCTTATCAAAGGTGAATTTGAAATCATCAAACTGCTTGTTAATGGAACGAGACACTTTATATAAGTGAAGTTTGTCTTTATCAAAAGGAGCTAGTTCAACTTGTTGTTGAGTTATCAACTGCAAAAGCATCTTTTTAGTATTGGCAAATTTTAACATATCATTCTCGCCAAAAGGCATCACTTTACCCAGTTCGACTGTAAATGCATCGGCTTTGAATTGTTCTGATGAATAATAGCTAAAAGTAGTGGTAGGTTCATGATGGAATAAAATGGTGTCAACATCACAACCCGCTAAAAACATAATTTGATCAGCACTAAAGCTACGTCCAGGCCTGTAAGGATAAATCGCAAATTTCTCATGTTTAGACGGCTTTATCGCGGTGTGTAAGTCGTAATGTATTCGTTGTGAGCTATTATTTTGAAGATAAAAATTAGCTACATATTCCTCTAATTTTTTTGCTCTAACTCTTTCTTTATTTGATAAACCTAAACCGGAAGAATGTGCCCCACTGAACAAACGATTCATATTCTCTTCTACAAAGCGTGTTTGGCTGAGTATGGAATCTGGATTGCCAATTATAAACAGGACTCTTTGTTTTGTAACGATTGTTTCTTTTAATAAATTATTTATGAGTTCGTTACAGATTTCAATAGGTGCTGTTTCGTTACCATGTATGGCACAAGATAAAACAATGTCTTTAGTCGACCCTTGAGCTGGATTAAAACAAATAATCCCGTTATCTAAAATCGTAACTGTTGTTTTATTTGACAATTCAAAGCGCTGTTCTGGCACCTTGTTATTAATGTTAGTTAACGTAAATGCTAAAAAATCTTTGTCATCCATTAATTGTTGAAACACGCTGACTCCTTGATGCGGCTTTAAATATTGAATGGTTTCAAACGGTAGTCGGATTCTATCACATTTAGGGGAAGCTAACGTTAAGTAACATTTAACAGAGTGTAAATCTTTGCTTGCATTATTTATTAGAATAAATATACTTTTAGCCATCTAGACTTCTTTACGGGTATCGTATGACTATAGCAACTTTTGGTGCAGGCTGTTTTTGGGGCGTTGAATATTTTTTTAAACAAATAAATGGTGTAGTTGCAGCACAATGCGGTTATATGGGGGGAAATGACATATTTCAGACCTACGAGCAAGTGAAAGCGGGCGTAACGGGCCATGCAGAAGTGGTACAGGTTGAGTTTGACGAACATATTGTTAGCTATGAAGAGTTGTTGACCGTTTTTTGGCAAAACCACAATCCAACCACTCTAAATATGCAAGGTGGTGATATTGGCAGCCAATATCGAAGCACTATTTTTTTCCACAGCCAAGAACAAAAATTATTAGCAGAGCAATCTAAATTGTTGCTAATTCAAAGTGGTAAATGGGGATTACGACAAATTGTAACTGAAATTGTACCGGTTCAAACCTTTCATCCGGCGGAAGAATACCACCAAAACTATCTAGAAAAGAATGGCTTACCAAGTTGTCATATTAGTTATTAGCATGTAAAAGTCTAATGCGATAAGTCCTTGGTGTCTTTTGTGTACGGTATCGATTGCCTCAATCTATATCTTGGAGCAATCGCTACTTTACCCCACCCTGTAAATTCCCTACAATCCATGCAAATTGCTTAAAGCATGTAATGGAGAAATAAAAAAATGAGTCAAGCTCGTCATATTAACCTGTTAATTTTAGGTTCTGGCCCTGCTGGTTATACTGCTGCAGTTTACGCAGCACGTGCAAATTTGAAGCCTGTCATGATCACTGGGATGCAACAAGGTGGTCAACTGACTACGACTACTGAAGTTGAAAACTGGCCAGGCGATGCTAATGGCTTAACCGGTCCAGCATTAATGGCAAGAATGCAAGAACATGCTGAAAAGTTTGATACTGAAATTATCTTTGATCATATTAATGAAGTTGATTTTAGCCAGCGCCCTTACCGATTAAAAGGAGACAATGGTGAGTTTACTTGTGACGCATTAATCATTGCAACTGGTGCATCTGCCAAATATTTAGGCCTTCCATCTGAAGAAGCATTTATGGGCCGTGGTGTATCAGCCTGTGCTACCTGTGATGGTTTCTTTTATCGTAACCAAAAAGTGGCTGTAGTTGGTGGTGGTAACACTGCTGTTGAAGAAGCGCTTTATTTAAGTAATATTGCTTCTGAGGTGCATTTAATCCACCGTCGTGATTCTTTCCGATCAGAAAAGATCCTGATCAACCGTCTGATGGATAAAGTTGCTAATGGCAATATCATCCTACACTTAGATCAAACTCTTGATGAAGTCGTCGGTGACAACATGGGTGTTACCGGTCTTAAAATGAAAAGCACTAAAGATGAGTCAATTTCAGATTTAGAGGTTGCTGGCGTTTTCATTGCGATTGGTCATAGCCCAAACACCGGTATTTTTGACGGTCAACTTGATATGAACTACGGTTACATTACCGTCAACAGTGGCCTTCAAGGTAACGCAACTCAGACAAGTGTTGAAGGCATTTATGCTTGTGGTGACGTAATGGATCAACATTATCGTCAAGCTATTACTTCAGCAGGATCAGGTTGTATGGCTGCGTTAGATGCCGAGCGTTACTTAGACGCACAAAAGTAGAATCGTCACTTTGTAATCTACTAGTTTACACATAGTGAGCTAGTAGCGACAAGCCATCCATTATTGTGATGGCTTTTTTATTGTTTGTATTTTATCGATGTGAATAACACAGGTGAAGGCTGTTGTTCATACAGTTGACCAGTTTTTGTTTAACACTATTACTGCGCATTACTCATTTTTTTAATGGTTAACTTTCAAACTGTATATTACAACTTCAGTTTTGCCATTAACATCTGAATGAAACTGCTGACAGATAAATTCCATTCCTATTTTCTTCATAATTTTAATTGAACCTAAATTATCCTTATCCGCTATTGCTGTAAAACGTTCAATAATTGGTTGTTCCTCTACCAATAATTTAATCACTGCTTTGGCGCTTTCTGTCGCATAACCTTTCCCCCAAGCTGATTGTTTGAATCGCCAACCAATTTCAAGATTATTAAATTCAGGGGTCTCACTGAAAAAGCCCATGGGCCTAATCAATATCCAACCAACAAAGTTATCACGACTATCAACAGTATCTAGTTCTCGCTTTTCAAACACCTTCCAAAAGCCCCACCCTTTGGATGGCGTTAAATAACTTGCCAAACGTGGTATAGAAATATGTTCTATATCAGATTTTGAGGTAGGTTTTCCGCCGTTTATATATTTCATCACATCGGGATCTTGGTCTAGATCGTAAAGTAAATCGGCATCATCAAGCGTCATAATAGCAATTGATAATCTGTCTGTTGCTAACTGGGTTTTCATAACACCTACTTCCAATAAGTCAAACACAATGGCAAGATTCTAAATTTTAGATATAAAAAAAGGAACCCTAAGGTTCCTTTTTTAAAGAATAATAACTAATTACTTAGCTAAAGCTTCTTTTGCTTTTTCAACTAAAATTGTGAAAACAACTTTGTCGAATACAGCGATGTCAGCCAAAATTTTACGATCGATTTCGATCGAAGCTTTTTTAAGACCGTTAATGAAACGGCTATAAGAAAGACCATTTTGACGAGATGCCGCATTGATACGTGCAATCCAAAGTTGACGGAATTGACGTTTCTTTTGACGACGGTCACGGTAAGCATATTGACCAGCTTTAGTTACTGCTTGAACAGCAACACGGAAAGTACGAGAGCGAGCTCCGTAATAACCTTTGGCTAATTTAAGTACTTTCTTGTGACGAGCACGAGCGGTTACACCACGCTTAACTCTAGGCATTGTTCATATCTCCTTTAATTAAGCGTATGGTAGTTGACGTGCAATTGCTGGCACATCAGACTTAGCTACTAAACATTTAGCACGTAAGTGACGTTTACGCTTAGTGCTCTTTTTTGTCAAAATATGACGTAAGTGTGCCTGTTTGCGCTTGAAACCATTAGCGGTTTTTCTGAAGCGTTTTTGGACACCCTTATCTGTTTTCATTTTAGGCATTGCTAAAACTCCGCATTGGGACATTAATAAAACGTAAGGCGAGCAAAACCCTCAAAAAGGACTTTGCTACTTTTTAATTGGTTGCCCTACTATTTCTTTTTAGGTGCTAGGACCATAACTGCTTGTCGACCTTCCATTTTCGGGAAAGATTCAACAACAGCATATGTTTCCAAATCTGCTTTGATACGGTTCAAAAGATCCATACCTAAGCTTTGGTGTGCCATTTCGCGACCACGGAAACGCAGCGTAATTTTCGCTTTGTCCCCATCTTCTAGAAAACGAATCAGGTTGCGTAGTTTTACCTGATAGTCGTTTTCATCAGTGCCAGGACGGAATTTAATTTCCTTCAGCTGGACCTGTTTCTGCTTCTTCTTTTGTTCTTTTTGAGCTTTCGCTTTATCAAAAAGGAACTTACCGTAGTCCATAATGCGACAGACCGGAGGCTCAGCGTTAGGACTAATTTCAACCAGGTCTACACCTGCTTCATCAGCTAATTCTTGAGCCTGTGAAATACTTACGATTCCAACAGATTCGCCTTCGATATCCGATAGACGAACTTCTGGTACGCCAGTGATTTCTTCGTTAATACGATTAGGGGCTGGCTGTCGCCCTGCTGCTCTCTTGATCTTTATGACCTATTCCTCCAACAAAATTAGACTACGGCTCGAAATTTGTTTTTGTATCTTGGCAATAAAATCATTGATTTTAATCTTGCCTAAATCGATACCGTCACGTGTTCGTACCGCAACTTCCTTATTTTCTATCTCTTGATCACCAACGACCAATAAATAAGGTACACGCTTTAACGTATGTTCACGTATTTTAAAGCCTATTTTCTCATTCCTCAAGTCTTTAGATGCTCGAATGCCACTTTCTTTGAAAGTTTTAACAATTTCATCTACATAATCAGACTGTTTATCAGTAATGTTCATAACAATTACTTGCACTGGTGCAAGCCATGTCGGGAATTTACCTGCATACTCTTCAATTAGAATACCGAGGAAGCGCTCAAGTGAGCCTAAAATAGCTCTGTGAATCATAACCGGTGTTTGACGAGTGTTATCTTCAGCAACATAGGTAGCACCTAAACGTGAAGGTAACGCATAATCAAGTTGCACTGTACCACATTGCCACGCACGATCTAAGCAATCATGCAAAGTAAATTCGATTTTTGGGCCATAGAACGCACCTTCACCAGGTAAAATATCAAATTCGATATCATTTGCCTTAAGTGCTTTCTTTAATGCTTCTTCAGCACGATCCCACATATCGTCATCACCAATACGTTTTTCTGGACGAGTTGATAATTTAACGACGATATTTTCAAATCCAAACGTACCGTATGTGTCATACACCATTTGAATACATTCACTGACTTGTTCTTGAACTTGGTCATCGGTACAGAATACGTGTGCGTCATCTTGAGTAAAGCCACGAACGCGCATTAGGCCATGTAAAGAACCTGATGGTTCGTTACGATGACAACAACCAAACTCAGCCATTTTTAATGGCAAATCACGGTAAGACTTCAACCCTTGGTTAAAGATCTGTACGTGTCCCGGACAGTTCATAGGCTTAATCGCATATTCACGGTTTTCACTGTTCGTTGTGAACATCGCATCAGCGTATTTGTCCCAATGGCCAGAGCGTTCCCACAAGTTACGATCCATCATTAATGGACCTTTAACTTCTTGGTAAGTGTATTGCCCTAGTTTTTGACGAATAAACTTCTCAAGCTCTAAATATAAGCTCCAACCATCATTGTGCCAAAACACCATTCCTGGCGCTTCTTCTTGCATATGATAAAGGTCTAACTGTTTACCAATTTTACGGTGGTCACGTTTAGCCGCTTCTTCAAGACGGTTTAAATGTACTTTAAGAGCTTTTTTGTCTGCCCAAGCAGTACCGTAAACACGTTGTAGCATTTTATTGTCAGAGTTACCGCGCCAGTATGCACCAGCAACACTCATTAACTTAAAGTTTTGACAGAACTTCATGTTAGGTACATGAGGTCCACGACACATATCAATATATTCTTCGTGATGGTAAAGCGCTGGGGTTGCATCTTTGCTGATATTTTCATCTAAGATTGCAATTTTGTATTCTTCACCACGAGCTTCGAACGTATCACGGGCTTCTTGCCAAGAAACCACTTTCTTAACAACGCTATAATTTGTTTTAGCTAATGCTTGCATACGTTTTTCTAACGCATCGATATCTTCTTGAGTAAGCTTGTGATCTAAATCGATATCGTAGTAAAAGCCATTATCAATAACTGGACCGATTGCCATTTTAGTTTCAGGCCACATTTGCTTAATAGCATGACCTAATAAGTGCGCACAAGAATGGCGAAGGATTTCAACACCCTCTTCATTTTTAGCCGTAATGATTGAAAGTTCTGAATCTGTGGTAATTAAATCACAAGCATCAACGAGTTCACCGTTCACACGACCAGCAATACACGCTTTAGCTAAACCAGGACCGATGTCGGCAGCGACATCTAAAGTAGAAACAGAATCGGCAAACTCACGTTTGCTGCCATCAGGCAAAGTAATAATAGGCATTTCATTTCCTTATCCAGTGGTGACCCACACGTAGGGCCACTTGGTAATTAATATATAAAAGAAATGCCACCAAACATCAGACATTACAGGAGTCTGAGTCATAAGTGGCATGAATACGCATTGTATGTGAAAAGGCCTTTTGCAAGCAAGCTAACTCAGTCGCAAAATTGAATAAAACACCATCACAACAGCTTTTTACACTTCTTGGATGACTCGATTAACTTTTAATAGCCAATGCAGCTGCTACCTCAACTGACAACTTTGGCATTACGCGAGTTTTACTAATGTTTACTATACTTAATTCCAAGCTCAATCCTGCTTGCTGCTAAACGGTTAAAGGTTTTTTAGTTTTGCAAATGCTTTAATGTTAAATACTGGGGGAAGTTATGAATTTAGTCAGCCGAGTAATAAGTTGTCCACATTGCGGCCATAATCAACATGTTCATATTGATACTAGTTGTGGAGATCAAGAGTATTATGATGATTGTCGAGTTTGCTGCAATCCAATCCATATGCGATTGCAAGTAAACGATTCAAATAGAACCATTCAATTATTTATAGATTCTGATGATGAACAGTTCTATTAACAGTTGAACATGTAAAAACCTGCTTTAATAGGCTTAGAATGTGTCATCAATCTAAGCCTTTGTAGGCTATTTTAGCAATGATTTTTTAGCTAAAATTCTTTCTACTGTATCGACTATAACTTGAGTTTGACTATCGATTTCGATATTGATTTTGTCACCCAGTTTGCAGTCACTCAAATTAGTTAATTTGAGCGTTTCTGGGATCAAATGTAACTTGAACTGGTCTTGATCAATCTCTCCTACCGTTAAACTGCATCCATTGACGCCAATAAAACCTTTATAGAAGATATAATCCATCCATTTAGCCGGTACTGTTAATGTTAAATTGTAATGCTCATCGGTATGACTTATGTGGGTAATTGTTGCCATGGTATGAACATGACCTGATAAAATGTGGCCACCTATCTCTTTTCCGAAGGTCAAAGAACGTTCAATATTGATTTTGTCACCCGGTTCAATAAAATTTAAGTTTGTTAGCTGTAAGGTCTCTTCCATTACATCAAAATAAACTCTATTATTCACCAGCTTTGTGACCGTTAAACAAACACCGTTATTTGCCACACTCGCACCAGTTTCTAAACCATGCTGTAGCTCTTCTGGAATATTAACTTCAAATGTTTTTAAACCACTCTGTGCTTTAATTGTAATAACATCACACGTCGCTTGTACGATACCAGTAAACATATTTGTGCTCTTTAGTTGAAGGTTTTTAAATGAATAACACAGGCTTTCAGGCCAAAAAATTAATCCAACTGGCAATGCCAGTATTAATTGCTCAAGTTACCCAAACAATGATGGGATTTATCGATACTGTTATGGCCGGTAGAGTCAGCGCTGTCGATATGGCTGCAGTCGCGATTGGTACCAGCTTATGGTTACCTGCTTTATTGTTTGTGCAAGGGCTACTGTTGGCATTTACACCAGTGTTTGCCCATCATCACGGCGCTAATAATCCAAAAGCAATCCAACCCTTGATGTCGCAAGCATTCTATATTGCCATAATTGGCAGTGTTGGTGTGTTGTTGTTCCTCTCATTTGCTAAAACTATTTTTACCATGATGGCTTTAGAACCTGAATTAGCCGAGTTAAGTGCAGGCTATTTACATGGTTTTATGTGGGGTGTACCTGCATTTATTTTGTACCAAATACTACGGGGCTGCTCTGAAGGCATCTCTTATACATTACCGACGATGGTTATTGGCTTTGTCGGTCTTGCGGTTAATATCCCTGCCAACTATATCTTTATCTATGGTCATTTCGGGGTCCCTGCGATGGGCGGTGCTGGTTGTGGTATTGCAACTGCATTAGTGTTCTGGGCTATGTTATTTGCCATGATGATATACATGCAACTTCACAAGAAATTTGCTGAGATAGCGCCATTTTCGACATTAAATAAGCCAAATTGGAAAACCATTTGGGAAATGATCAAGCATGGCACCCCTATTGCTATGGCTTTATTTTTTGAAGTCAGTCTATTTGCAGTTATAGCTTTATTGCTCGCCCCCCTTGGTGCTAACGTTGTTGCAGGCCATCAAATTGCCCTAAACTTCTCATCTATTGTATTTATGTTGCCATTATCAATCGGTATTGCCGTTTCGATTAGAGTGGGTTATTACCTAGGGCAAGATAAATTAGAAATATCAAAACTGGTGACAAAAATCGGGCTAATCATTGCATTCTCATTAGCAGTGGTAACGGCAATCATTACTGTATCGTTCAAAACTGAAATAGCCCTCCTTTATAATAATAACCCTGAAGTCGTTGCGCTAGCGGGTAGCTTAATGTTCCTTGCAGCTTTATACCAATTATCTGATTCTATCCAAGTTGTGGCTGCTGGCGCTCTTCGCGGTTATAAAGACACTAAGAGTGCCTTTTATATTACTTTAGTGTCTTACTGGGCCATTGGCATGACACTTGGCTATATACTTGCGCGTACAGATATCATTGTACCTGCGATGGGCGCACATGGCTTTTGGATAGGCTTAATCGCGGGCTTAACCAGTGCTGCAGTGTTATTTGCATTACGACTTATTTATATTCAAAAGAATGCTAATTTCAAAGCAGTATTAG
Source organism: Shewanella sp. 10N.286.52.B9 (assembly GCF_002873635.1). Lineage (NCBI taxonomy): Bacteria > Pseudomonadati > Pseudomonadota > Gammaproteobacteria > Alteromonadales > Shewanellaceae > Shewanella > Shewanella sp. 10N.286.52.B9. The sequence continues at coordinate 79,497 of NZ_MCTY01000091.1, read as the reverse complement.
AAGATAGAAGTTAATTTTAACTAGTCGTTATAAAATTTGAACGAGATGAGCATGCTGATAATGTTTAAAAAAAACACGCCTACGCTGCTATATGACTCAATTTGCACAGCAAATCGCCACTCGTTCATATTTTTGATTTTTTTGCTTGCATCAAAACGCGTATCCCGTAATATATCGCTCGTCCCAACGATGAAGTCTTTTATCAACGTTGAACGATACAACTGTAGCTCAGCTGGTTAGAGCACCACCTTGACATGGTGGGGGTCGGTGGTTCGAATCCACTCAGTTGTACCATTTTTTTTGAGATTGCTAAACACAATACAACCGTAGCTCAGTTGGTTAGAGCACTACCTTGACATGGTAGGGGTCGGTGGTTCGAATCCACTCGGTTGTACCAATTTCTATTCTAAATTCTTGTTTTATATCCCCAAGTTAAATACCATAACATACCTAGTTTGTGCCTTGTTTAAATATTGTTGTGTCACCACTTTCTAATTTTATCTTCTAAATTCAAATAATGAAATCAAGTTAATATCTATATTGGCTAGTTTGTTTGATACAAAACCTCTAACTAAAACACTATAAATAAACTTGTGCCCACTTTGTGCCAGGATAATTCTTCACAGCTTTTATTTCTGAACAGAGAAGTGACCACCACCGAATCCTGTGCTAAAGAAAAACTAACAAGTAAGTTTCATGATAATTTAAAATAATCTTTTAATTCTTCAAGACGTACTGAACATGCACCCATCTAGATGCAGGGATTATTGAAAAATACCCTTTAAAAAGATCCTACAAATCAACTTTTCCTTTGCCACTACACAGAAATAAAAATGTCACTCTAATTGTAATATAGAGTGACATAATGGTGAGTCTTTTTAAGGGTGACACATTTGTTTGAAACGTTCTTTAGAACAGACTTAACGCCTACCCTGTTGAATATGTAAACTACCTAAATAGAGCTAATAAATTCTATTTCAAAAACAAATGCAAAGGTTACTCTTTATCATAACCATTAGGATTAGCTGATTGCCAGCGCCAGGTATCAACCATCATTTGATCTAAACTGCGCTTTGCTTGCCAATTCAATTGTTGATTAGCTTTTTGGGCATTGGCCCAAAATGCAGCTAAATCCCCTGCGCGTCTTGGACTAACTTCATAAGGGATAGGTTTTTCAACCGCCTTTTCAAACGCTGAAACAATATCAAATACCGATACGCCATTACCTGTACCTAAGTTAAATGCCTCAACACCAGTAAAGCTGGTATTATTGTCTAACCAGTTCATTGCTGCAACATGCCCTTCAGCCAAATCCATTACATGCAGATAGTCACGTTCACAGGTACCATCTTTTGTTGGATAATCAGCGCCAAAAATACTCAGCTTGTCACGTTTGCCCACCATAACTTGAGCAACATAAGGCAGTAGATTGTTAGGAATACCTTTAGGCGACTCACCAATTTGGCCGCTTTCATGGGCTCCAATTGGATTAAAGTAACGCAATGAAACTCCTCTAAAATTGCTGTTTGATGCCGCAAAATCTGCCATCACCCGTTCGACCATTACTTTAGTTGCCCCATAAGGGCTTGAAGGTGTACCTAACTTCATGGTCTCAACATAAGGCACATCATTTTCTTCGCCATAAACGGTCGCAGATGAGCTAAAGATAAAGTTATGAACATTATGTTCGGCCATGGCTTCCAATAAACACACAGAGCCGTGAACATTATTTTGATAGTACTCAAGTGGAATTTGCGCTGATTCACCGACCGCTTTAAGGGCTGCAAAATGGATCACGGTTTGAATATCAAATTGCTCAAAAACTGCGGTTAAAGCCTGTTTGTCACGAATGTCACCTTCTATAAAAATTACCGATTTCCCAGTTAATGCCTCTACTCGCCTAATTGACTCAATATTTGAATTAAACAGGTTATCAAAAACAACGACATTACAATTGTTTTCTAGCAGAGATAACACTGTATGTGAGCCGATATAGCCAGCACCACCGGTAACTAATACGTTCATTACTGTTCCTTGTGTGAAAGATAAAAATGAGCATTTATAATCAGTGATTTTGAACCTTAGCACTCAAAATTACTATTAAAAATTAGCTTCATGAGCGTAAATCAGCACAATATGTTAATGAATGTGGTTTTATTACCTATTTTTTTCCTTACCAGCCTCACATTTAAACCCGGTGTATACATTTACAACCTTGCCAATACTTATGTGACAAGCTCGTTTAACGTTATGAATCACTATCAAAAAATGGGACTTTATATGCACAATTGTCGCTATAGGTAATAAGTAAACTGTCAGTCTCGAAACATTTGAAACATTAAATTACACATTGTTACCACTTACAGTTAACAGTTTTATTAACATCTCCATATAATGTCGATAACTCATTTGCACACAAGCGCGAAAGGTTTGTGTTATCTCTTCAAAAAGGATGTCCCGTGGCGACCACAATGCAAAAAGTATTTCCTTTCTTAATTATAGGTTCTGGCATTGCCATAACAGCGGCGTTAGTTGCCATGAAGCAACCACCCGAAGAAAAACCACCAGTAGACACGACCCCGCTTGTATCAGTACAAAGCATTGAATATAAGCCAATGACATTTACGGTTAGCTCTTATGGGGTTGTTAACCCTAAGTATCAAACTGAATTAGTGGCACAAGTGAATGGTGAAATCACCTACCTTGCAGAAGCCTTTGTAAAAGGAGGCTTCGTCAAAAAAGGCCAGATACTCGCCAAAATAGATCCAAGTGATTACGAATCAGCATTACTTGATGCACAAGCTGAACTGGCATCAGCTAAATCAAACCTAGTGCTAGAAAAAGCCACTGCAGCAGTAGCCGAACGTGAATGGGCTGAGATTACCGATAGTAAACCTAGCGATTTAAGTTTACGTAAACCTCAATTAGCCAAAGAAATCGCTAAGTTGAAAAGTGCTGAAGCCGGCTTACATCGTGCCCAACGTAATTTAGAACGTTCAGTGATTAAAGCACCTTATGATTCGTTAATCGCCAGTCGTAATATTGGCTTAGGCACTTATGTTGGCAATGGCGCATCAATTGGCACCTTGTATAACACTGAAATTGCTGAAGTACGTTTGCCACTTGCAGATAAAGAAATGCAATATCTAGACAGAAAAGGCGCTAATGCTGAAGTAAGTTTGGTGGGTAACTTCGCCGGTGAAAAACAGCAATGGCAAGGCACGATTGTCCGCAGCGAAGGTGTGATTGATAGTAAGAGTCGTATGACTTATTTAGTCGCTGAAATAAATGACCCTTATGCACTTAAAGGTAACCATAAAGAATTACGCTTTGGCACCTATGTCACAGCACATATTGGTGGCACACAAGCTGGCAGCGTTGCAATTATTCCCCGCCACCTGATTGTAAACGGTTTAGTTGCGGTCATGGATGCAGAAATGAAACTGCGTTATTTACCCGTTAATATTATTCGCCAAGACGGCAGTAACGTGATTATTTCAAGTGGTTTAGAAGATGGGATGAATATTATTACCTCGGCACTTGATTACCCTATTGAAGGCATGTCAGTAAAGTTACCTGAAGATAAGATTCTCCAGCAAGATGCTATTGAAGGTGACGACATTATTAAATCAGCAATCGCCATCAAAGATAAGGAATAATCATGGAAGACACCCATAAAGGTTTGATTGCTTGGTTTGCCCGCAACAGTGTGGCGGCAAACTTATTAATGATCATCATATTACTTGGTGGCTTACTGACAGCAAACACCATACGTAAGCAATTCTTCCCTGCAGTTGAAATTAACTGGATTGAGTTCAGCGCCGTTTATCCGGGCGCTGCGCCCCAAGAAGTTGAAGAAGGCATTACGGTCAAAATAGAGCAAGCCTTAGAAACGGTTCAGGGCTTGCAGCGGGTTATTACCTATTCTAATCGTAACCAAGCCTCTGGTTATTTCAGAATTGAAGACTCATACGATCCGCAAATTGTATTGGATGAAGTTAAATCAGAAATTGACTCAGTATCAACATTCCCAGCAGGCATGGAGTTTCCGAAAGTTGAGCGCATAAAAATACGCCAAGAAGTGATGTATTTAAGTTTATATGGCGACTTATCTCAACGACAACTCAAAGACTTAGGCGAAAAAATTCATCAAGAAATCATGCAACTGCCTAATGTAAATATTTCAGAATTCTATGGCGGACTTAATTACGAAATCAGTGTCGAAGTCAGTAAAGACAGACTCAGAGAATTTGGTCTTAGTTTTAACGATGTTGCAGAAGCTGTACGTGGTTATTCCCGTAATATGTCAGCGGGACAAATTAAAGCTGAAAATGGCTACATTAACTTACGAGTAGAAAACCAAGCGTATGTCGGATATGAGTTTGAAGATTTACCCTTATTAACCTTGGATGACGGTACTAACTTATTACTGGGAGACGTTGCGACCGTCAACGATGGCTTTGAAGAAGGCATTCAATATTCGAAATTCAATGGCCAAAATGCAGTCACCTTTTTTGTCGGCGCCGCTAAAAACCAAAGTATCACCGATGTTGCCGATACTTTAAAAAAATACGTTACTGACAAACAGGCTATTTTACCAGACGGTGTGACCTTAGAGCCTTGGGTTGATATGACCTACTACCTTGAAGGTCGTTTAGATTTAATGCTCGATAGCATGAAAACAGGCGCATTATTAGTCTTTATCATGCTGGCGTTATTTCTGCGAGTGCGGTTAGCGTTTTGGGTAATGATGGGCTTACCCGTGTGTTTCTTAGGTACGCTATTATTTATGCCAATGGGCTTTATTGATGTCACCATCAATGTCATCAGTTTATTCGCCTTCATACTGGTATTGGGTATTGTGGTCGATGATGCCATTGTGATGGGAGAAAGCGCCCATACTGAATGTGAAGAAAACGGTCAAAATATCGATAGTGTTATTCGCGGGGTTAAACGGGTCGCCATGCCGGCAACCTTTGGGGTATTAACCACCATTGCAGCTTTTTTACCGATCACCTTAGATGACGGCCCTTCATCAGCCTTTGGTCAAGCCATTGGGTTTGTGGTTATTTTGTGCTTAATCTTTTCATTAGTGGAATCAAAGTTAATTTTACCGTCACATTTAGCGCATATGAAAAAACCTAAAGTTGTGCAACCGGGTTCTAAAAATCCGTTAGATTGGTTAAGAAATATCGTTAACTTTATTCAAGGTAAAATTGAAACAAACCTAGCGAATTTTATTGCTAATGTTTACCGCCCTAGTCTAACTGCTGCAGTAAAATACCGTTATTCAGTTATTGCGACCTTTGTGATGTTAATTGTTATTTGCGCAGCCCTTTATATAAGCGGCTTAGTACGCTTTATTGGGCAGCCTAAAATCCCCCATGATTTTCCTCGTATCACCTTGGAAATGAATGTCGATGCCGCTGAAACCGCAACCCTTAATGCCGCCCATGCCATTGAGTCTGCCCTGCGCACAGTAGAGAAAGATCTTGAATCTCAATATGGTCAAGGCATGATTGCTGAGTTACAAGTTGAGCTTCAAGGTCGTACAAAAGCAGAAGTGAGGACAAAACTGGTCGACCCCGAATTAAGACCTATCAATACCTTTGAAGTGGCTGAATTATGGCGCCAAGCGATGCCAAATATCCCAGGAGTTAAATCTTTCACCATCCAAGATAGTTTATTTGGTGGCGGCATGGATGATGGTGATATTAGTTTCCGACTAGAGGGTAACGATGAAGCGCAATTAATTGCTGCATCGAAGGAGTTAAAAGAAAAGTTAGGTACTTTAAAAGGGGTGAGTGACATTAATGACAGTCGTCAATCCTCTGCCAAAGAAGTGCAATTTGACTTAAAACCTTTAGCCCACAGTTTAGGCCTAACCCTGGCCAATATTGCTTCACAAGTCGGTAATAGCTTTTACGGACTTGAAGCACAGCGGATTATCCGTAACGGCGAAGAAATCAAGGTGATGCTACGCTACCCAGAAGAGCAACGTAACTCTATCGCCCTCGTTCAGGAGGTGTTGATTAAAACGCCTCAAGGTGCTGAATTACCCCTGTCTGAAGTCGCTAATATAAACGTAGTTCAAGGCGTGAGTAGTATTCGCCGTGAAAATGGTAACCGAACAATTAATGTATGGGCCGCGGTTGATGCTGAACAAGCTGAGCCATTTAAACTCGCCAAAGATATTCGTGATAATTTCATTCCGCAATTATTAGCAAAGTACCCACGCGTACAAAGCGAGGTTTCTGGCAGTATTCAGGAGCAACTTGATAGTGCCGATACCCAAATGCGTGATTTTATTATCTCTATGTTGGTGATTTACAGCTTATTAGCGATACCGCTTAAGTCATACGTGCAACCCTTTATGATAATGTCGGTGATCCCATTTGGTGTCATTGGCTCAATGCTTGGCCATATCATTTTAGGTATTGATTTAAGTGCCCTTTCTGTATTCGGGATTATTGCCGCTGCAGGTGTGGTGGTCAATGACTCACTAGTGATGGTGGATTATGTGAATAATTCCCGTAAACAAGGGGTTAAACTCAATGATGCGGTAATTAACGCTGGTTGCAGACGTTTTAGAGCGATTATGTTGACCTCTTTAACGACCTTTATTGGTCTAGTGCCAATCATGACTGAGACCAGTATGCAGGCACAAATGGTGATACCAATGGCCGTATCACTGGCGTTTGGGGTGTTGTTCGCTACTGTGGTAACACTGTGTTTAATCCCTTGTCTTTATATAGCAATTGAAGATACGCGGATTTTCTTGAGAGGTTCTTGGAGACATTATTTTCCATTAACAGCTGAAGAGCATAAAGCAGAGTTAGCCAGTCAAGCAGTAAAATAATCGGTTAAAAATGTGACCAACTTAAAAGCGAAACAGGATGTTTCGCTTTTTTATTGTTTTAATTTCAGTTAATTGCATTGATAATTAACTAAAATACTTGTTAACTAATCAGCCTGCAAATTATGACACATCATACGATTGTCATCAACACTAACTATGATGGCTAAATTAGATAATAAAAAGAGTTCAAAGTAATTTTTGTCTTCGACTAAATACAATAATAAAGGAAGCAATAATGCGTCAATGGTTAGCATCCAACAGCCTTGCAAGGTTAAAACAACTTAGTAGCAGTATTACTATCGCATTGGTTTTTTTAAGCCATAATATCATGGCAGATGAAACATCATCATTAGGGTCAAATCAGCCCCATAATGTCAATGATAAGCCCTATGTGTTACTGATCTCTATTGATGGTTATAGACATGATTACAATGAAGTTCATCAGCCTAAGTTTCTTAATAACTTTGCCAGCAATGCCGCAACAATAACGCAATTAACTCCGTCATTTCCAACAGTCACCTTCCCTAACCATTTGACACTGGTTACCGGTCTTTATCCCAGTAATCATGGTATTGTTGCTAATCGTTTCTACAACCCCACATTAGGGCGCCATTACGCTTTAAACGACCATGATGCCGTCACCGATGGCCGTTTTTACGCTGGCGTTCCACTTTGGTCTTTAGCTGCCCAACAAGGGATGAAATCAGCTACGTATTTCTGGCCCGGCTCCGAAGCTGAAATAGCGGGTTTTAGACCCACTTATTGGAAACGATATGACGGTAGAGTCGCAAATGAAACCCGTGTCGAGCAAGTTATTGAATGGCTTAAATTACCTGAAACGCAGCGGCCGCAATTTGTGACATTATACTTTTCAGATGTCGATAGCGCAGGTCATCATCACGGGCCGTTATCGCAGCAAACCCATGATGCTGTCAATTACATTGATAAGGTCATTGCTAGCTTAATTGAGCAAGTAAATGCGCTACCTTATGCGGTTAATATTATCATCACATCAGATCACGGTATGGCACAGGTTGCTGATTTTGAGCGTATCTACACAGACAAACTGTTTGCCGATGATGAGGCATTAAAATCTCGATTTAGTTTTATTAATGACGCCGCTTTTTCATTAGTGCGCGCCCATGGCAATAATAAAGACCAAGATTTAATTGCCCTTGAGAAACTAGTTGCTGCGACCGATGGCTTAGCATTTTATAGAAAGGAGTCGATACCTAAGCACCTTGAGTATGACTTTAATCCCGCCATTGGTGATGCGATTTTGGTCACCCATGATCATTACATTACCAGCAGTGATGCAAAACCTGGCGTTAAGGGTAAACATGGCTACTACGCTGAAGTGATGCCGGATATGAATGCCATTTTTTATGCCAACGGCCCGGCTTTTAACCATCAAGCAGAAATTGAGTTAGCTAAAAATATTCATGTTTACCCTTTAATTGCACACATACTTAATTTATCTATTAGTGAACCCATTGATGGCAAACTTGACGTGCTGTCTCCTTTATTAAAGCAATAAAAAAACGGGCAATATCTAATCGATATTGCCCGCTTCTTAAATACATTCTTTTAGCCCTGTTCTGCCAAAGTAATTTGATGATAAAGGGCGTCTTTCATTACTACACGCTGCTGCTTTAACTCATGGATGGATTCGTCTGCGATGGGCGAGTCTCGCATCTCAAGATCCCTAATTTGTTTATCTAACGCATCGTATTTTTTCATTATTTCAGCAAAATCGACATTGCTGCTAATAAGCGAAGTAATCGTATCTATGTGATCTGGAAATTCGTTTCTGAGGGAATGATTTTCACCTAGCATAAAAGCCTCTTATATCCTGTCTTCAATGAGTTAAACGTATCTATGTGTACTTACGCGGTAACGCTAGTCGTTCTCTTATTAAAATGTAGAGCAATTGATATAAAAAACAAGTTACGCCATTTAAATTAACGCTACATTTATCACAAAATAATACTTTGCCATAGAGTTGTAAGATCAAACCTCAATTCGATTATCAAGCCTTTAAGCTGCGTGCAACGTCCAGTCAAAAGTGAAAATGATTAACGAATCATAAATTGTCACACGCTAAGTGTTGGCTAATTGTTAATTTAACTTTACTATGACAATTAATTAGCCTTATCCGTAAATTTAATATGAAATTCAAGCCACTATTTAGTATTAGCTTACTAAGCTTAAGCACCTTTTTTAGTTTTAGCATTTTATTTACGAGTGCTATTGCTTATACCGCTGAGTTTAGTGGCAGCCAAACCTGTGTTGAATGCCACCAGCAACAATACAGCGATTGGCAAGGATCTCATCATGATATGTCTATGGGTCAGGCTACTGCAGATATCGTTCTAGCAAACTTTACCGATCAACAATTTGACTACCAAGGTGAAGTCTCACGCTTTTTTATGAAAGGAAGTGAGTACTGGGTCAATATTAAAGGCCCAGATGGCAAGTTTAACGACTATAAAATTAGCTATACCTTTGGTTATGAACCGTTACAACAATACATGGTTGAATTTGAAAACGGTGCGATACAATTAATCCCTTTTGCGTGGGATAGTCGTAGTAAAGATGAAGGCGGACAACGCTGGTTTTATTTGTATCCTGAAATGGATCCTTACGACGAGTTCTTTTGGACTAATAAAGGCCAAAACTGGAACTACATGTGCGCTGATTGTCACTCAACCAATGTCAAAAAAAACTATAACGTAACAGACAATAGCTTTGACAGTAGTTGGTCAGAAATCAACGTAGCTTGCGAAGCCTGTCATGGTCCCGCCAGTAATCACCTTAAATGGACAAGCGATCAAACTCAGCCATTGGCCCAATTTGGCTTTGATCGTGATTTAACCCCAAAAGTAGGCGCATGGGAATTCACCCAAGGTAAAAAAATCCTCCAGCCAAACAAGATTAAAAGTTCTGCGCAGTTAGCAACCTGCGGTCAATGTCATAGTCGCCGTTCACAGCTTACAGATAGCAATGATAAGGCACATGACCATATCAACAATTTCTATGACAAATATATGCTCAGCAATATTGATGAAAACCTATATTATCCCGATGGTCAAATTTATGATGAAGTGTTTGTATTAGGCTCTTTTAAGCAATCTAAAATGCATATGGCGGGTGTTGTATGCAGTGATTGTCATAATCCCCATAGCAATAAATTAACAGCCCCAGTTGAATCAATTTGTTTTCAATGTCATTTGCCCAGTGAATATAGTGCTGCCAAGCACAGCCAGCATCAACAAGGTAGCGAAGCCGATCAATGTGTTAGCTGTCATATGCCAAAAACCACTTATATGCAAGTTGACCCCCGTGCTGATCATAGCTTTAAAGTCCCAAGGCCTGATTTATCGATAACATTGGGGACGCCTAATGTCTGTAGCCAGTGCCATAATGATAAATCAGCTACTTGGGCAGCTGAAGCTGTTATTAAACAATTTCCAGATTCAACTATCCGCCAACAGCCTGGTTATGCAGAAGCTTTCTATCAAGCAGCGACTAACGATCCAGATAGTAGTGAGCTTTTAACGAAAATTGCTTTAAACCCATTACAACCAGCAATCATTCGCGCCTCTGCGTTCTCAAGATTGGCTAACTTCCCTAGTCAGCAAAGTTATCGTGCTATGGAGCAAGCTGTCACTGATCCTTCTGCGCAAATACGCTCAACGGCTATCTCTGCTTCTGCCGCATTTGAATTTGCCGATCGTTGGCGGTTAATTGCGCCACTGTTAACAGATACGGCTTATGCCATTAGAACTGAAGCGGCAGGCGCCCTAGCCACTAACTGGGAGAATATGACATCAGCGCAGCAGCAATTGCTGCAACCTGCATTAACAGAATACCTCGAAATACAAGCTTATAATGCCGATAGAGGTTTTTCGTGGTTAAACCGCGGTAATGTTTACCTCGCTAAAAGACAGTTCGATAAAGCAGAACAAGCGTATAAACAAGCTATTGTTATTGAGCCAATACTGGCCAGCAGTTATGCCAACCTTGCTGATTTGTATCGAAAATTAGGTAAAGAACAAGCGTCCATGGCGATATTAAAACAAGGGATTACAAATCAGCCGAAAGCGGGCTCATTACGCTATAGCGCAGGGTTGGCTTATTATCGTCAGCAACAATTACCCCAAGCCATAGCGTTATTTAAACAAGCGACTGAGGTTGAACCAAGTAACCCTCAAAATTGGACGGTATTGGGGCTGGCACAAGAAAAAGTCAATCCTGTAGACATGATGAAGTCATTATCTACAGCCTATGAAGTCAGTAATGATCCACAGCATTTATACACATTATGCCAATTTAAAATTAAATATCGCGATCCAAGTACTAATGCTTGTTTAGCGAAATTATCAACCTTAGTACCGCCACAGGTATTGAAACAATTGACTGGCAGTTAACTTAAATAATTATGATGAAATGAGCGTTGAATTTGAGATAAGTCAGCGCGATTTTACTGGTTTTAAACAGCCATAAAGTTAGAAATTGAAATTCACTTTTGCTGTAAATAAAATCAACATCAGACAAGTACGTCCAATAGCTTCTACTTTCATAGTGACTTCTATTTAGCAGCTATCAATCCCCGCAAAAAACTTCAAGACTCAACAGCTCACTATTTGTTCAAATAGCGAAACACTCTATTTTTATGCATGTTCAATAAGCGAACAATGTTTGATCTGTATCAATATACCTATCCCTAACAGATCTATATTTAATAAAGCAGTTTGATCCTCCAACATGGATAAGGTTATCAGATGGATACACATGCAGCTTTATATCAACGATGTAAAACACGAATTGCGCAATTGCAGCAGTTACAACCACGTCACAGCGTTAGCCTAAAAGATAAATTAATAAAAAATGGCATTAGCCGACGTGAGTTTATGACTTGGAGTGCATCTGTTACCGCACTACTCGCATTGCCCCTGCCTTTCACCAATCTAGTTGCCGAAGCCGCTGAGCTTGCTGATCGAGTACCACTGATTTGGCTGCATATGGCCGAATGTACCGGTTGTTCAGAATCCCTTATCAGAACCGACAGCCCTAATTTAGACAGCCTCATCTTTGATCATATTTCTTTGGAATATCATGAAACATTGATGGCTGCAGCCGGTTGGCAAGCGGAAGAAAACCTTGAGCATGCTATGGAGGCATATAAAGGTAATTACTTATTAGCGGTAGAGGGTGCTGTACCAACGGCTAATAATGGCACTTATTTAACGGTCGGCTGTAAAGGCCATACCGGAATGCAGATAGTAAAAGAAGCAGCTGCTGGGGCGGCTGCAATTATTTCTGTTGGAACTTGCGCCGCATTTGGCGGCGTACAAGCTGCAGCCCCAAACCCTACTGGTGCTAAAGGTGTGCAAGAGGTTATTGATAAACCGGTGATTAATTTAGGCGGTTGTCCTCCTAGTGAAAAGAACATTGTCGGTACCTTGATGTATTTCATCATGTTCGGAAAACTGCCCGCGTTAGATATGTTTAATCGCCCTAAATGGGCATACGGCGCTAGAGTGCATGATAACTGTGAACGTCGTGGTCGTTTTGACGCTGGCGAATTTGTAGAAACCTTTGGCGATCAAGGTGCTAAAGATGGCTACTGCCTATACAAAATGGGCTGTAAAGGCCCTTATACCTACAACAACTGCCCCACTGAACGCTTTAATCATCATACCAGTTGGCCAGTACTTGCAGGTCATGGCTGTATTGGCTGCGCTGAACCTAATTTTTGGGATGATATGGCGGATTTCGAAAAGCCATTAGGCAGACAGTTGCTCCACGGTATTGATGCCACTGCCGATACCATTGGTACCGTCATTCTTGGTGCGACCGTTGTGGGCATAGGTGCTCACGCAGTAACTAGTCTTTTTGCTAAGCCGCTAGAGGAATAAACCATGAGTAAACGAGTCGTTATCGATCCTATCACCCGTATCGAAGGCCATTTACGTGTTGAAGTTGAAGTTGATGAAAATAATGTTATTCAAAAGGCCTGGTCATCTTCTACCCTTTGGCGTGGTATTGAAGTCATTTTAAAAGGCCGTACTCCTATGGATGTCGGCCTAATTGTGCAACGTATTTGTGGGGTATGTACCTATTCTCATTATCGCTGCGGTACTGAAGCGGTTGAAAATGCCTTAGGGGTTAAAATCCCACTCAACGCAAAGTACTTACGCTCGTTAATGCAAACCTCTTTGTATATGCATGATCACATTGTGCACTTCTATCATCTACATGGTTTAGATTGGGTTGATGTGGTGTCAGCCTTAAGTGCCGATCCGGCATTAGCCGCCCAAGAAGCCAATAAATACACCGAAAACCCTATCGCCACTGGCGAAGGTGAATTACGCGCCGTACAGCAAAGAGTCAAAGGCTTGGTTGATACCGGAAAGCTTGGGCCTTTTGCTAATGCCTATTGGGGCAATAAAACCTACAAGTTCACGCCAGAGCAAAACCTCATTGCCCTATCCCATTACCTTAAAGCGTTAGAAGTTCAGCGTGTAGCAGCTGAAATGCTAGCAATATTTGGCGGCAAGTCGCCGCATCCGCAATCCCTTGTAGTTGGCGGTGTTACCTCTGTTAGAGACATGCTAAGTCCTGCACGTTTACAAGAGTGGAAACAAAAACACGCTATCGTCCATGACTTTATTATCCGCGCTTATAAAGCCGACATCGTTATGGCAGCTGCCGCCTTTGGTGGCGAGCCAAGTGTGTTAGGCGGCGTCAATGTTAAAAACTTTTTAGCCACCGATGACTTTATCTTAGCTGATGGTCAATATCTGTTTGAGCAAGGCGTGATAATGAATGGAGATTTAGCCGGGGTGAGCGATTTAGATCCCGATGCCATAAAAGAAGATGTCACCCACTCATGGTATGACGCAAAAACCGCCCAGCACCCCTATGACGGCACAACGATTCCAAATTACACCGGATTTGTTGAGCGCGATACCGTGTATGGCAAATTACCGACTGTCGATGGTGATGGAAAATACTCTTGGGTTAAATCCCCACGATATCAGGGCGAACCCGTAGAAGTTGGGCCGTTAGCCTGTTTACTGGTGAACTATGCCCGTGGCAACAAGATAGTTGTTGATAGTGTTAATGGGTTGCTCGCCGCAACAGGCCTGCCTATAGAAGCATTATTCACCACCTTAGGCCGCACCGCGGCGCGCATGCTGCAAACCGTGATTGTGGCTGAAGAAGGCTTAAAAACCTTTGATGCCATGTTAACCAATATGCAATCGGATGAATCTACCTATGTGACACCAGAAATAGATTCAGATCGCGATTACATCGGCCATGCGATGATTGAAGCGCCGCGTGGAATGCTCAGTCACTGGATCAGAATTAAGGGCGGTAAGATAGAAAATTACCAAGCTATTGTTCCTACCACGTGGAATTCTGGCCCTGTCGATGCTGACGGTAAAGTTGGCCCTTATGAAGCATCACTGATTGGGCTTGAACTTGAAGATCCAACCAAACCACTGGAAGTCATTCGAATTATTCACTCGTTTGATCCATGTATGGCCTGCGCGGTACACGTAATGGATTATAAAGGTAATGATTTAGGTGAATTCCGCATCGATCCTAACGGGTTTTAGCAAGTTTGCGGATCTAAGAGGAAAGGATTATGACTCAAATTGCAACCCATCGCAGAGAACTCATCTTCTCACCTGCCATACGGATATTCCATTGGCTTAGAGCACTGTCTATTTTGATGTTAGTGGTAACTGGTTTTTACATTTCATGGCCATTTTTGGTGGCGCCCGCATCTTCTGATGTCTTGGTTCAAGGCGGGATCCGCTTTGTACATCTCGTGTTTGGCTTTGTACTTACCAGTATCACCATAGTACGTTTTTACTTGTTCTTTTTTGCTAAAAGCGCCATTGAACGACGTTCAATCAGAGATGTTTTAAGCCTGAAGAGCTGGATAGCACAAATTAAATCCTATATCTGGATGGGACACTTAGATAAAGCTGGCGTATACGGACCTTTGCAGTTTGTGACATACGTTGCCATATCATTTGCGGCTTTATTCATGTGTATCACTGGCTTGGTGCTTTATGCCAATGTTTATCATCAAGGGTTAGGTGGCGCTATATGGGAAGTTTCAGCTTGGTTTACGGCCTTAATGGGCGGGTTAGCACAAGTACGAATTTGGCATCACATAGTCACCTGGGCTTTCATTATATTTGTGGTTATTCATATCTATATGGCGGTTTGGTCAGGCATACGCTTTAAGCATAACTCTGTTGACTCTATCGTCTCCGGTTATGACTACCATAAGGATCACTAGCCTTTGTCTACTAGCTTACTAATAGGTATAGGAAACGTTTTGTACGCTGATGAAGGGATCGGCGTACATTTTGTTAATTATATCGATGAAAAATACGCTTTCTATCAGCCAAACCATCAACTCGATATTTTAGATGGTGGCACCCTTGCTCAAGGACTTATCCCTATTCTTTGTCAATATGACAACTTAATTGTGGTGGATACCGTAAACAGTCCAGGGGTAAAGCCCGGAGAGGTGTATTCATTTAATTTTGATCAAGCGCCACCCGAAATTGATTGGCAAGGCAGTGCCCATGAGGTTGAGATGCTGCAAACCCTGATCATGATGGACATGGTCGGTGATAGACCCAATACTCACGTGATTGGAGTTACGCCGACAGTCATCGAGCCGATGACATTAGGCTTAACTGAGTCAATACAAGCTGCGGTGCCGACGATGGAAAAAGCCTTACTGGCACACCTTGAAAAAGCAGGTTTTAGCTATACAAAAAAACACAGTGTTAATATTAACGACTTAATCCCTGATTCCTATAAACGTGGATGTCAGCCCTATGCATAAAGTCAGTTTTAATTTTACCTGCCAGCGCCCAGTGGCCTTTTATGCGCAGCTTTGTAATCAATATATAGCCGATACCCGCTTTGACTTTAGCGCGGGTTTTAACAACAATCGCTATTTTTTAGAAGTTGAGGCCACAGAGCCACAACTCGCCGCCCTTGCCGATGAGATTGCCGCCAAATTTTTATATTCAATCTGGTTATGCTCTGCTGATGTCGGTGTCATCAAAACCCGTAAAGGCAGCCAAAAGCCGCTAGCCCATGCTGAGCTCAACATCAGTTACTGTAGTGAATGCCAGCCGCAGATGGTTAATGCCGCAGATGCTAACTTTTTAAAGCTTGATCTAGTTTGTCCCCATTGTCACGGCCATGAGCGTATAAGCACCTTAGAGCAATCTATGGCGCCGCAAGATCATATTGCAATTGCAGCGCGGTTAAAAAATGACACCAAGATTAGTTTAAGCAGCAGTGGCAGCACTTATTTAAGTTCTGAATTAAGTTCTGTATCAAGTTCGGATCCAAGTTCAAATTTCAGTTTGAGCTTACAACCTTTTGCCAAAAACGCTGGCCAACAACATATTTTAATCTGTAACCCCCAGCATTTAAGTAAGTATTTTGCAGTGCAGCAGTACCATACCCTCGCCTTATCCAGTTTAGAAAAACCGCGACTCAAACTGATGTCAGCTGATGCAGTAGTCTTTTCAGGTGTTACTACTGCTAAACATCAAGCTAAGTGTAAAGTCCAGCCAACACTTACTGATCCATACTATCAAGTGAGCTTTGCTGACAGTCGTTTACTTATGGCACTGGCTGATCAGCTAAACACTATTGGTATTGATTGGGTCTATATTGATACAAACGATTCAGTTAGCGCTGTTACTCATAACGACTTACACAAGCCTTTAACTAAGTCCATAGCTAAGCCAAGCGTAACTCGCATCAATAATGCTTGGGTAGAAATCGCCAGCAATCACCAATTCTCCATTAATGGCGCCAGCCCATTACATGATGTTGCTCAATACAAACACTATGAAGCCTGCTGGAATAACAAACAGATCCATTGCCGTATGTCAGCAGCTGATAACACCGCTGTGACTGAATTAACAGTGACTGGAATAGACGCGGCTAGCTGCGCCATGCACGCAGGTTTGCTGAATTTGTCTGAAGCTGTGATCAGTCAAATTGCCAATCGAATGCTGTCGAATCAAACGCTAGCAGCAACAGACAAACAATCCATCACCAGTGCCACACTCTATTTTAGCCATGACAACCCCAGTGTAGTTATTACCCAAAATAAACAACAAAAAATTGCCCAGTTTTTACGATTACCGACTTTTGAGCAACATGGCGCTGATATTATTGCGCAATTACAGCACGAAGAATCAAAAGTACTCGCTAAGTTTACCCTAGCATTTCCACAACAAATCCATCAATTAGCACTAACCACACTGGATAAAACTAGTGATAATATTCAACATTTTATTGGCCTAGCTGCCATGTTGATTTTAGATGATGAGGCCTTAAATCAATTAACCAGTATTGACGCGAAAGCAGATGCGTTTCATGCACTGGCGCAGCAGTATCATGGTAATAATGCCCCTAGAATTGATTTTCCACTTTGTTCAGAAAACGGCTATAGGAGCATTAATTGGCGCCGTACCTTTGCCAGCTTAATGAGTTTTAAATTAGCCGGCGCCAATCCCGCCATTTTAGCTTTTGGTTTTTTTGATTCATTAGCTGATTATCTTAGTAACTGGCTTGATCATCTGGAGCAGCAACAAGGAATTGATGCCGTGGTGTTAGCAGGCAACGATTTAGTCTATAGCGTACTTGCTGAGCGCCTATGTATGCGGCTACAAAAGAATTACCCTCTAGTGGTAAACCATCAATTAGATCTCGATGGCGCCAACATTGCCATTGGTGGTTTGTATCTCGCCAAAAGACGTGGGTTAAGGTAAGCCTATGGGACTGCATCAAGCCTATCTTCAACAGGTAAAACTCAATATAAACGGCATAGTCCAAGGGGTTGGTTTTCGCCCTTACGTTTATCAATTAGCCACTCAGTCTAATTTGCTCGGCAGTGTGCTAAATAATGAGCAAGGTGTATGCATTCATCTACAAGGATTAAATACTGATATCAATCATGTGATCCATCAGTTAAGAGTTAATCCACCGCCATTAGCCAGAATCGATAAACTGAATGTGGTAGAAGAACGAATCGATACAAGACTAGCCGACTTTTCAATCAGCCAAAGTCAGTCAAATCAACAAGCCATAGTGTCAATTTCAGCCGATAAAAGTAGCTGCACAGATTGCTTAGCTGACATCACAGATCCAAATAATCGTCATTACCAATACCCTTTTACAAATTGCACCAATTGCGGGCCAAGATACAGTATTGTTAAGCAACTTCCCTATGATCGCCATCTTACCTCAATGGCTAATTTTGCTATGTGTGAGGACTGCCGAAAAGCCTATGAAGATCCCTTAAATCGACGCTACCATGCTCAGCCAGTGAGCTGCCCTAAATGCGGCCCCAAGTTACGTTTTGACATGCTTACCCATGGGCAGATAACTGAGGTTATTACTGATCAACAGCAAGTGTTTTCAGCCATCATCAGCGCGTTAAATAATGGCAAAATTTTAGCAGTTAAAGGTCTAGGGGGCTTTCATATTATTTGTGATGCCACTAATGATGAGGCCATTAAAAAGCTAAGATCACGTAAAAAGCGCCCAGCAAAGCCCTTTGCCGTTATGGCAGCGAATATCGAGCAAGCCAAACAACTCGTTACTGGCACAAAAACAGAGTGGCAACTCTTAAGTAGTGCTGAAAAACCTATCACCTTAATGGCTAAACACGCCAATATTGATAATTTTATCAGCAAGTTAATTGCACCCGACATAGATAAATTAGGACTGTTTCTGCCCTACACTCCCATGCATCATCTGTTGCTTAATGCCTTTAACAAACCTATTGTTGCCACCAGCGCAAATCTTTCAGGCTTACCCATTATTACCGACGCCAACGAGATTATGTCGCAACTAGGCCATGTGATTGATGGCCTCGTTGACCACAACAGAGCCATTGTAAACCCTTGTGATGATAGCGTTGTTCAAGTAATTAACGAGCAAATTCAGGTTATTCGATTAGCAAGAGGCTATGCGCCATTAAGTATTGCCTTACCCAGCGCCATTAAATATCCAATTCTTGGGGTCGGGGCGCAGCAAAAAAATACTCAATGCTTTGCTTTTAAACAACATGCCTTTATTAGCCCGCATATTGGTGACTTGTATAACCTCGAAACTAACCAGTTATTTGAACACACCTTAAACACATTTAAGCGACTGTATCGTTTTAACCCTAAGAAAATAATAAGTGATAAGCACCCTGATTATGCATCTAGCCAATGGGCTAATAATCAACACAATGTCCCGATTTCACAGGTTCAACATCACCATGCGCATATCCTTAGTGTGCTGGCGATCAATAACTACCAAAAACCAGTATTAGGATTTAGTTTTGATGGCACAGGCTTAGGTGATGATGACAGCCTTTGGGGCAGTGAGTGCATGTTGCTTGATGGCATTAATTATCGCAGTGTCGCTCACTTGAAGTCATTTAAGTTAATTGGTGGCGAGCAAGCGATTAAACATCCCGTAAGGATTTTATTAGCCTTGTTATTCGAGCACTTCAGCCTTGCTCAAATAAAAAACCTGCCCATCGAGGCAATTCAAACAATGCCTGCTCATACCTTAGATAATTTACATCGTATGTGGCTTAACAATAGTGCTTGCATTGAATCACGCTCAATAGGACGGCTGTTTGATGCCATTGCTGTTGCACTTAATCTTATTGAAACGAATCAGTTTGAAGCCCAAGCAGGCATGTTAATTGAAACTTGTGCTAATAACTGGCTCAAGCAATCAATAGCATCTAATACAACAAATACTGCCAACACTGAGCAGCAATTACTGGCATTGTCTCCAGAGCCAACAGTAGCTGTTTCTGCAGTTAAAGTTTGGGATAGCAGCGGATTAATCAAACAAGTTATCGGGCTTATCACGGCTAAACAGCCGCCATCGACCGAACAATTATGTTTTGCATTCACAGCGAGTTTAAGCCGAGCTGTCGCTGATGTTGCTAATCAGTACCCTGAATATGCTTTAGTGTTTAGCGGCGGTGTGTTTCAAAATAAATTACTACTAACACAATGTCAGCAAGCGTTAAAGCAGCGGCAAATACTACCCAGTAAACTTATCCCTATAAACGATGCCGGCATCTCTTTAGGGCAATTATGGTTTGCCTATTTACAACAACAAACAACACAAATAGCCAATTAATATTTAAATAACGATTAATTGCTGATGTTAATCAAAGAATAATTTTTAACCGCCATTGATACTGAGATATAGCAAGAGGCGTTTCGAATAAGGAATATTGATATGTGCCAAGATTGCGGATGTTCAATTACAGATCATCAACATAGCCTACACTCTAACCCGCAGCTTAATGATACTAAGACCTTATCTGTTATTCATAAAATATTAGATAAGAATGATCATGAAGCCCAGCATAACCGTGCGCATTTTGAAACCAATAACGTCATGGCTTTTAACTTAATGAGTAGCCCTGGTAGCGGTAAAACCACTTTACTGGAATATTTACCCACTCATTTAATGGCTAAATTCGCGGTCATTGAAGGCGACTTAGAAACCTCTCGTGATGCTGACCGCTTAATCGCTAAAGGCATTAGTGCTTATCAAATTCAAACCGGCTCAGCCTGTCACTTAGATGCCTTTATGGTGCATCAAGCGCTGCACCATATTGACCTTAAACCTATTGATGTCTGCTTCGTAGAAAACGTTGGCAATCTTGTTTGCCCCGCTAGTTACGATGTCGGCACCCACAAAAATATCGTGCTGTTATCTGTGCCTGAAGGTGACGATAAAATTGAAAAGTACCCGGTGATGTTTCGCCGTGCAGATTTGGTACTTATAACCAAAATGGATTTAGCCGAGTATTTTGACTTTTCCTTAACCGAATGCGAGCAGCAACTTAAAAAACTCAATCCTGATGTGACCTTATTACCCATTTCAGTCAAAGACCCACAATCTCTTAACCAAGTGGCTGATTGGATAAACAGCGCAATTGGAGCGCAATAATATGTGCTTATCAGTGCCTTCTCAAATTACCGCTGTTCACGATGATACTAGTGTCACCGTCGATACCTTAGGGGTTAAACGCCGGGTCAGTAGTCACCTAATGACAGAGCCATTAAAGGTGGGCGAATTTGTGCTGATCCATATCGGATTTGTGATGAATAAAATCGATACAGAAGATGCCAAATTAAGTTTGGAACTCTATAAAGAGATTGTTGATAAACTTAATGATGAAGGAAATGATTTATGATCCTCACTGATCTATATCAACAGTTTCGCAATCCTGACACCATCAAAGCGTTAGCAGAAGAGATAAACTCACATGCTAGTCAGATAGATACTGATATTAACATAATGGAAGTATGCGGCGGTCATACCCACACCGTAATGAAATATGGTTTAAAGCAATTGCTGCCAGCTAACATCAATTTTATTCATGGACCCGGCTGCCCTGTGTGTATTATGCCAAAAGAGCGCATCGACCATGCTGCTGCATTAGCACAGCTTGATGACGTTATATTATTGACCCTAGGCGATATGATCCGAGTGCCTGGTTCAAAAGGTAGCCTTGCTCAATTTCGTGCTAAAGGTTGTGATATTCGGCCTTTATACGACCCTATGGATGCGCTTAGTATCGCAAAAGACAATCCCGATAAAACCATTATCTTTTTTGCCATCGGCTTTGAAACATCAACCCCAATGACTGCCGTGTTAATTGACCAAGCTGAAAAACAGCAAATAAATAATCTGTTATTTCATATCAACCACGTACTAGTGCCACCAGCGATTGATGCCGTGATGGCCAACCCACAAGCTAAAGTAAATGCCTTTATAGGACCTGCCCATGTGAGCGTGATTAGCGGCGCTAAAATTTACCAAGCGGCTGTAGATAACTACAACACACCAGTGGTAGTAGCGGGATTTGAACCTGTGGATGTGATGGAATCGATTCTTAGAATTGTAAAACAAAAACAGCAAAATATTGCCCAGCTTGATAATCAATACAGCCGCGCGGTCAGTTACGAGGGTAATCAAGCAGCGCAGGCATTAATCGACCAATACTTAACCCTAAGAGCATCATTTAGGTGGCGCGGTTTAGGGCCGATTGCAAAATCAGCATTAACCTTAAAACCCCAGTATGCCCATCGCGACGCCGAAATTATATTCAAACAACAGCTACCCACTGTAGAAATTGATGACCACAAAGCCTGTCAATGCGGTGATATTTTGCGCGGTCTCGCCAATCCACAAGATTGCAAAGTCTTTGGCAGAGGCTGCTCTCCAGACAATCCATTGGGCAGTTGTATGGTCAGCTCAGAAGGTGCCTGCAATGCATATTATCGTTATACAGGAGTAACGAATGCCAGCGAATAAATATCAACACGTGCAGTTAAGCCATGGCGGCGGTGGTAAAGAAATGAACAGTTTAATTACTGATATGTTCTTTAAAGCTTTTTCAAATCCAATTTTGGAGTCTCAAGAAGATGCTGCGGATTTAAATTTAACTGGCCATTGTGCATTTACTACCGACTCTTTTACCGTTGAGCCTTTATTTTTTGCTGGTGGTGATATCGGCAAACTGGCCGTTGCTGGCACAGTCAACGATCTAGCCATGATGGCAGCGCAGCCAGAATATTTAAGCTGCAGCTTTATAATTGAAGAAGGCTTTGCCATTAAAGATCTGAATACCATAGTGCAAAGCATGGCCGCTGAATTACATAAATCTGGTGCACGTATAGTCTGTGGTGATACTAAAGTAGTACCTAAAGGCTGCGCTGACGGCATATTTATCAATACCTCAGGTGTGGGCCGAATTTTAAAACCCGGTATTTCAGTTAAAAACCTGCAACAAGGTGACGCTATTATCGTATCACGCGACATTGGAAGGCACGGAGCAGCCATTTTAATGGCACGTGATAGCTTATGTTTAGAGTCTGAACTCACCAGTGATTGCGCCACTCTTTGGCCCATAGTCGAGCAACTCATTGCAGCGAATATCGAAATCCATGCCATGAGAGATGCCACTCGCGGCGGCCTGTCTGCGGTATTAAATGAATGGGCCAATGCATCTGCTGTTGGCATTGAAGTCGATGAAAAATTAATTCCAATATCGCCACAAGTCCAAGGCCTGTGTGAACTTTATGGTTTTGAAGCCTTTGATTTAGCAAATGAAGGCACCTTTATTATGGCCCTGCCACAGGAGAGAGCTGAGCAGGCTTTAACTATGATGAAACAATATTGCCACTGCGATCAAGCCTGCATTATCGGCAATGTGACTAATCAACACCTTGGCAAAGTAGTATTAACCACACCATGGGGCAGTAGCCGCTATTTAGATGTTCCCCAAGGTGAGCTATTACCAAGGATTTGCTAATGCACGAGTATTCAATTGTGATGTCATTATTGGAGCAAATTGAGCAATTAGCGGCCCAAAATCAAGCTAATGAAATCATCAGAGTACAGATTAAAGTTGGGGTGTTAAGTGGCGTCGAGCCACGTTTATTGGCCACGGCGTTTGAAACTTTCAAACTTGAAGGGATTTGCCACAACGCCATGCTGGATATGAATATACAGGCGCTAATCATTCACTGCCGCCAATGTGACACGCAATCAGAATTAACCGAACGTAATATTGTTTGCCCAAGATGTTTAAGTACCAATACTCAGGTAATAGATGGTGAGCAGATGATGTTAATGCAACTTGAAATGAATACCGATTAAAGCTCAATTTGTAATAACTTTTATTAACCAATTAAAAAAGAATTATTGAGGAACTAACAATGAAAACGAAACTAACCGCAATGCTAATGGCTGCATCCCCTACTCTTGCATTTGCCCACGAAGGTCATGGCGCAGTCAGTCTATTTCATCATCTGTATGAACTCGCACCTGCTATTGCATTAGTAGCCATTGTTGCCTTAGTTATTTACAACAAAACGCGATAACTTGCTTAGACAGCACTTATTTAAAACAGCACTTATTTTAACAAAAGTCGCTTAGTCAATATTAGTTAGCCAGATACAGCCGGCTTACTTTTAATGCTATCCCTTTGAGCCAGAGCTCCCCACTGCGCTCAATGGGTAGTTTTTTTGTATTTATCAGCCAGCCCCGCAAACATAACTAATTTGTCTGGCAATAATGCTAAGCTGCCTCACCTTCTATCTTGAAACAGTCGTGGTTAAAATAAATCCTCAGCAGTACAAGCGTCTATCAAGCCAAAAATGATATTACCCTCTATTTTGTGTAGTTTATGTCATTCTTAAGGCTAATTTGTTCATAAAACCATCTAAAAAATCTAGTTCACGCTTATAAATCGGCTTTGTTTAGCTTAAGGTAATATTTTACCAAGACCACAAGTTAACTGATCCAAGGATGTACTATGTCAGCAGCTGCGATAATTGCCACTAACCGATTTGGACTTGGCGCGAGGCCAAACGAACTATCCCTAGCGACTAACGATCCAAAAGCCTACTTAGTTAAACAATTGGTGATCCCAGAGTTTGAAGCAACTGAATTCAACTCTGACGAAATAATCCGTCAAGTAAGCGAATTTTTAAGACAAGAGCAGCTAGCAAAAAAAAACCGTCAAACTGAAAATATGATGTCCATGCAAGGTCAATCTAATGCAAATAAAGCCAACAATAAAAAGAAATTTAACGGGCCAAAGCCACTGCCGCCACACAAACAAGCCTATTACCAGCTAACAGCCAGTGCATTTAATAGCGCAATCAATTCTCCAAACTCATTAAGCTGGCGTTTATTACATTTTTTTTCAAATCATTTTAGTGTCACAGTCAGTGGACGAGTGATGACAGCACTTGCCGCCACATTAGAGCGTGAAGCCATAGCGCCAAATTTATTAGGATCATTTGCAGACATGCTACTGGCAGTGACCAGTCATCCTGCCATGATACGTTATCTCAATAATGAAAAGTCGTTCGGTGCAAATTCCCCTCTTGGCAAGCGAGGCAAAGGGTTAAATGAAAATCTAGCTCGAGAAATCCTCGAACTACACACCCTTGGGGTTAATGGTGGTTACACTCAAGCTGATGTCATTGAGCTAGCAAACGGAATTAGCGGGTGGAGCATTGCCAACCCCAGAAAAGATAATGCCACAGGTTTTATCTATCGAGTCAATGGCCATGAGCCAGGACCTCGAACCCTACTTGGTAAACAATATCCTGCCGCACAAGACAATGCCTCTGGCGTTAAACAGGGTCAAGTTATGCTGGCTGATATTGCCAAACAGCCACAAACTGCAACCCACCTGTGCTATAAAATAGTTAAATATTTTATAAGTGATAATCCTTCTGAAACACTGCAAACCAAGCTTGTTGAAACATGGAACAGTACCAATGGCAACATCAAACAAGTTATGCTGACCTTAATTAATGCAGACGAGTCATGGCAGCCTGAACAGCTGAAGTTTAAAACCCCCGTTGAACATGTCATCTCTAGTTACCGCGCAGTTAATAAGCCTGTCACTAACATGCAAAAATTACTTAAGCAGTTAGGTGAAATGGGTCAACAGCCTTTTAAAGCGGGCTCCCCTGAGGGATTTGGCGATCTAGAACCAGACTGGAACAGTGCTAATGCATTAATGACCAAAATCAACTGGACCACACAATTTGCTACCTCCCAACGAGATTCTGATACCGCTCAGGCAATTAATACCTTATATGGCAACTCATTATCTGAATTATCATTTAATACCATTACCCGTGCAGAAAGTCGTGAACAAGCTTTAGCGTTATTATTACTTAGCCCTGAGTTCTTAAGGAGATAACATGCAACGTCGTGAATTTATTAAAGGGATCAGTGCCAGTTTAGTGATGTTAAGCAGCGGCCTAGCGCCTAGCTCTGTGGCGAATGCAACATCCGCGTCCTCAGCTAAAACTAAAAACAATATCGTCTGGGTCATACTTCGCGGCGCACTTGACCCATTGCATACCATAGTGCCACTAAAGGAGCCTAACTTTTCTCAATTAAGACCCACGCTAGCCGGTAATGTCGCCAATTCAAAACTCGTGTTAAACCCACAATTTAGTTTAAATCCAGTATTAACCAATATGCATCAGTGGTATCTCGACAAGCAACTGTTACCTATTGTAGCAGTATCGTCTGGTTACCCTGAGCGGTCACATTTTGCTGGACAAGACTTTTTAGAAAGCGGTGGAGAACTTAAAGAGCTTGAGTCTGGCTGGTTAGGACGAGCCATAAGTGCTTCACTAGATCATAAAAACAATAGCGCTATTGCCATATCAAACGCTGTTCCCATCAGTTTACGCGGGAGTGATAGTGTCAATACTTGGTATCCCACTAAAGGAGAGCCCGCTGATGAAGATATTTATCAGCAGTTAGCCGTGCTTTATCAACAAGACAAAAAATTATCTCAAAACCTAATGGATGGGATCTCATTGAAAGAAATGGCCATGCTAGGTGGTGGCAATAAGAGTCGTAAATTTGTCGCCTTAGCCGAGGCCTGCGGTAATTTCTTAAACCAAAGTGATGAAATAGATTGCGCCATGTTAGAAATGGGCGGCTGGGATACCCATAGCAACCAACATAGTCGCCTTAACCGTCAATTGAGCCAATTAGATAAAGGCCTAGAAGCACTTAAAAGCGCTTTAGTTAATCAATGGCAAAATACTGTGATAATTGTTGCTACCGAGTTTGGCCGCACTGTAAAAGAAAATGGCACCTATGGTACGGATCATGGCACTGGTAGTGCTATGTTTATCGCAGGTGGCGCAGTAAAAGGCGGTAAAGTCTTAGGGCAATGGCCGGGACTTAAACCTGAGCAGTTATTTCAAAATCGAGACTTACAACCTACCAGTAATAGTTTTAGCTGGATATCGACTGTGATGCAGCAACATTGGCAATTAACAACTGAAGAGATAAATCACATACTGCCAAACAACACACCCTATGATGTACCTATCATCAGCTAAACCCGTAGCAATACAATCCCTAAAAAAATGCCTGACTTATTGCTAAGTCAGGCATTTATCATCTGAGGCTATTAACCCTTTGGTTTAAACTTTAGGCTTTTAACGCACTATCAATCATGACTTGTGCCTGACTGATAATTTCAGCTAAATGCGCCTCACTGACAAAGCTTTCAGCGTAAATTTTAAATAATGCTTCAGTGCCAGATGGACGCGCGGCAAACCAGCCATTTTCGGTGGTGACTTTAATGCCGCCAATTGCCGCATTGTTACCTGGCGCATGAGATAAAATAGCCGTAATGGTTTCACCAGCAAGGACTGTATCGGTAAAGCTATCTGACGATAAGGTCTCAAACTTGGCTTTTTTCTTCAGGCTTATAGGACTATCGATACGGGTATAGTAACTCTTACCAAACTGTTCAGTTAGCTCGACATAACGCTGGGCAGGCGTTTTACCTGTTACCGCTAAAATTTCAGCGGCTAACAAAGCCAGAATAAAACCATCTTTATCGGTACACCAAGTAGAACCATCTTTATTTAAAAAGGCAGCCCCGGCACTTTCTTCACCGCCAAACGCAATACTGCTGTTAGCAAGACCGTCAACAAACCATTTAAAGCCCACTGGTACTTCTAAACAATGTCGTTGATGTGATTGACAAATTCTGTCGATAATTGCACTTGATACTAAGGTTTTACCAATGGCTAAGTCTGCCGCCCAATCTTTGCGGTAAGTCAGCAAGTAATCTATAGCGACAGCAAGGTAATGATTTGGGTTCATTAATCCAAAACCTGGGCAAACAATACCGTGACGATCGTAATCAGGGTCATTACCTACACACACATCAAAGTTTTCGCTATGTGCCAGTAATCCCGCCATGGCATAAGGTGATGAACAATCCATGCGGATTTTTCCATCTTTATCTAACGGCATAAAACCAAAACTTGGGTCGACTTTGTCGTTAACTAAGGTAATGTCTAAACCATATTGCTCAGCAATGTGAGACCAATAGTAAATACCAGAGCCACCCAATGGATCGACACCAATTTTAATTTTAGCTTTTGCTATCGCTTCTAAATCAATAACACTGCTTAATGCATTAACATAAGGTGCGATAAAATCAACTTCATTAATCCAGCCTGACTCTACAGCAGTACCGTAATTGACTTTTTTAACGCCATTTAATTGATTAGCTAAATATTCATTGGCAGCGGTTTCAATTTGTTTAGTGATCTCGCCTTCAGCAGGTCCACCATGGGGCGGATTATATTTAATACCACCATCTTGAGGCGGATTATGCGATGGTGTAATAATAAGACCGTCAGTGAGATCGCCGCCATTAACATTGGCACTCACAATAGTTTGTGAGACGACCGGTGTTGGGGTAAAACCCTCATCTTTTTGCACTCTTACAGCGACTTGATTCGCTGTGAGTACTTCAAGCACCGACATATAAGCTGCATACGATAGGGCGTGGGTGTCAAAACCTACAATCATAGGCCCGCTGATACCCGCTTGTTGACGATAATCAACCACAGCCTGAGTAATAGCCCAAATATGATTTTGGTTAAAACTGGCCTTAAGTGAACTGCCGCGATGACCTGATGTACCAAAGGTCACTTTTTGCTGCACATCTTCAACATTAGGGACGATTCGGTAATAGTGGCTCATCAATTTGGGTAAATTAATCAAATCCTTTTGTATTGCTACAGTGCCTGCTCTGTCATGAATTGCCACGGTATACTCCCTATTTTAGAAATTTAAAATTGCCTTAGATTCTGTCTGAAATTGATTTTGCCAGCTCTTCATTACAGCCGAGTTGCAATAACACTTCTGATAAAATAGTGCGCTTTTTGGCGGTGTTGTTATTAGTGGTAACCCAATAACCGCTAGTACCAATTTCCTTCGGATTAGCAGACTGACTGGCTTTTAATAATTCCGCTTTTGAACGAGCAAAATATAAACGGCCCCGGCCTTGGATTTTTAATATTTGATCAAAAGTGGCTGGCGTCATTGCAGAAAGTGACTCTAACAAAAACATAAAGCGCCCTACTGCGCCTTTTTGCTGAGATAACATATGTTCATGTACAACAGTGTTGAAATCGACCTCAGTGTTTACTTCTTCAATTACGGCAGGTTCAACGACTTCTGGTGTGATAACCTCAGCCTTTACTTTAGCAACGCTTGTAGCATGGGCGGTTTCTAAGCTAGGTTGGCTTATCGCTAAAGGCTCTACAGGTTCAACTGATTCAATAGAAAGATCCAACAAACGGCGTAAAATATCAGATGCACTTTCACCAATGCGTTCTGTTTTACTTGCAATATAACGATAGAGTTTTTCGTCTATCTCAATATATTTACTCATTAATGCTTCCTTTGGTCTTAATCTATAGTCAAAAACGTCAAGCCACTTACGACATTAAATAATGACCAGTGGCATTACCGATCGATTTAGATCGATCTTTATATAATGACAGTCTACCCATCTCACGCCGATGGTAAAGAGTAAAAACAGCTAAACATCTCAAAATTAGTCAATTTCACATCATCAATGGCACTGATGGATGCTTTAATGAACATATAACAACTGACTAATTCATTTCAGTTCTTGATCATCATCCCCTTTTACAGGCAAAATCACGCCTTCGTTGACAATCAAAATGGACATTTCAATGCATTACGTTTCATCAGGTACTGGCCCTGCAGTGGTTTTAATTCATGGCTTATTTGGTAATTTGGACAACCTGAAAAACCTCGCAAATGCACTGGAAGCAAACCATCAGGTTATTCGTGTCGACTTACCTAACCATGGTTTAAGTGAACATTGGCAATATTTGGACTACCCACTCCTTGCCGAAGCTTGCGTAGAGTTGCTAAACAGCTTGAATTTAACCGAAGCACATTTTGTTGGCCATTCGATGGGCGGTAAAGTCGCCATGGCTTTAGCGTTATTACATCCCGAAAAAGTCACTAGTTTAGTCGTAGCAGATATCGCCCCAGTGGCTTATGAACCACGTCATCAAACCGTATTTGCAGGGTTAACATCCTTAACTCTAGAACAATCCACCAACAGAAAATCAGCATTAGAGCATTTAATCAGCGCTGATATTGATTTAGGTACCGCGCAGTTTTTGCTTAAAAACCTGCAGCGAACCGACAATGGCTTTGAGTGGAAAATGAATCTTGACGGTTTAATCGAGAATTATCCGCAAATCATTGCTTGGGATATCACCGACAAACAATACGATAAGGCCTGTTTCTTTATCCGTGGTGGTGACTCTCAATACGTGCTTGCAGAGCACACCAATGCCATCATGACGCAGTTCCCTCGTGTCAGTGCCAAAACCATCAATGGTACAGGTCATTGGTTACATGCCCAAAAACCTGAAATATTTAATCGATTAGTTGCTGAGTTTATCGATAGCAATAGCCAATAATTAACTTGTAAATTTTCATTAATAGAAGCCAACAAATATGGCTCATAGTATATCTATGTGATATATTCCCGCCCTCTTTTAGCCTTAAAGCATTACTAAAGGAAAAAACATGTTGAATCAGTATATGGATCAAATTGAGACATTAGGTCTAAACTTGTTTTTTGCTTTAATATTTTTCTTTATTGGTATGGCTATTCACGATGTCCTTAAGCAAGGCCAAGTGCCCAAATTTGGACGTTACATCGTATGGTTAGTATTATTCCTTGGCTGTGCCGGGTTTGTAGCAAAAGGTATTATTCAGATCACCTGGGAAGGTTCAGGGATCGGTTAAACAGAACGATGGCAAAAGAAACAACAGATAGAACCACCATTGACCTGTTTGCTTCAGAGAAGCGTCGTGGACGTCCTAGAAGCAACCCCTTAAGTCGGGAACAACAGTTAAAGGTCAATAAGCGCAATCAAATACAACGTGATCGCGCTAACGGATTAAAACGAATAGAGTTAAAGGTGTCACAAGTTTTATATGACGCCTTGAACGAACAAGCATTGGCCAGTAACATCAGCCGTAGCCAGTTAATCGAATTAATCTTGCAACAACAAATCGACAACTGAACCGTTTTTTTAAATTCGCAAAGCGAACATGATATTTAAAGGATAGACAATGGCAACTGTAGGTCTTTTTTTCGGTAGTGACACTGGTAATACCGAGGCTGTAGCCAAAATGATCCAGAAGAAGTTGGGTAAAAAAATGGTCGATGTCAAAGACATCGCCAAAAGCACCAAAGAGCAAATCGCTGAGTTCGATTTGATCTTATTTGGTATTCCAACATGGTATTACGGTGAAGCTCAATGCGATTGGGATGACTTTTTCCCAGAGCTAGAACAAGTTGACTTCACTGATAAGTTAGTCGCAATTTTTGGCTGTGGCGATCAAGAAGATTACGCTGAGTACTTCCTTGACGCTATGGGCATGGTTGGTGATATCGTATCTGAGCGTGGCGGTCTTATTATTGGTCATTGGCCAACAGAAGGTTACGACTTTGAAGCATCAAAAGGTTTAGTTGACGACAAACACTTTATTGGTTTAGGTATTGATGAAGATCGTCAACCTGAACTGACTGAAGAGCGTGTTGACGCATGGGTTAAGCAAATTTATGAAGAAATGTGCTTAGCTGAATTAGAAGACTAATATTGAGTCTCTAACTTTGTTTTTACTGTTAAGTAAAAACAGTTTAAAAAGCGGCCATAGCCGCTTTTTTTAGCGCTGACATTTAGCGCCAAATAGCTAGCTGCTGTGTTGAGAGAAAAAAGTGAACAAATCAAGCAATCAACATTGGGATATATTCTGCGCTGTTGTTGATAACTACGGCGACATCGGTGTCACCTGGCGTTTAGCCAAACAATTGCACGCAGAATACGGTATTGAAATCAATTTATGGGTCGATGACTTACACAGTTTTTCGCATATTTTGCCGCAGTTAAACCCAGCTATAGCCCAGCAATGCTTTTGCGGTGTTAATATTTTTCAATGGAACAACCCATTAGATATAGAGTACAAAGCTGGAAGCGTATTGATTGAAGCTTTTGCTTGTGAATTACCTTCACAAGTTAAAAGCAGTATTGAAGAACTCCACAACCATAATAAACACCACACTTCAACCTCATCACATACTCCACCGCTATGGATAAACCTTGAATACCTTTGCGCTGAAGATTGGGTCGACGGCTGTCACGGTTTACCTTCAATGCAACAAAGTGGCCTTAAAAAGTATTTTTATTTTCCTGGGTTTACTGCAAAAAGTGGCGGATTGATTTGCGAGCAAGACTTATTTAGTCAACGTAATGCTTGGCAAGCTGATAGCAGTAATAAACTGTCATTGTTTCGCCAATTAGGTTTATCAGGCATTAACGCTGAAGATGTCGTCGTATCAGTATTTAGTTATGAGTCACAAGCCCTAGCAAGTTTGGTCAAGCTTTGGCGTCAATCAAGCCAAACCATGCATGCGTTAATTCCCGTGGGCAAAAGCTTAACCAGCATCATTGATTTATTGCCAGTGACCATAGAAAACATTAAACCAGGTCAGCAATATCAGCTGGAAAATCTGGTTATTCACATTCTGCCTATGACAGATCAAAGCGGCTTTGACCGACTGCTTTGGAGCTGTGATATCAACATTGTTCGCGGAGAAGACTCTTTTTTGCGCGCTCAGTGGGCAGCTAGGCCGTTTATTTGGCATATTTACCCACAAGATGAAGATTATCACCTAGTAAAACTGCAGGCTTTTGTTAATATCTATACCCACAAACTTGATGATAGATTTGCAAATATCTTCTCGGAAGTAAATTTTGCATTCAATCAGCAACGTGCCGATATCTCAGATTATTGGCAACAACTTATTTCAGTGCAATTGCCTATGCAGCGTCATGCTACAGATTGGGCAGTTGATGCTAAAAATGATGCAGATCTTGCTACACGTCTGGTTCAATTTATTAAAACCAGCTAAGATACTGCGCAATTAAAATTAATACCTAAAATATAGGAATAAAGTAATGAAAACTGCTCATGAACTCCGTCCTGGTAACGTGATCATGTTAGATGGCAGCCCATGGGTTGTTCAGAAAACTGAAACAACTCGCTCTGGTCGTAACGCTGCAATCGTTAAAATCAAATTAAAGAACGTTCTACAAGACTCTACCACTGAAACCACCTTTAAAGGTGATGACAAAATGGAAGATATCATCCTAGAACGTTTAGCATGTACTTATTCTTACTACGCAGATCCTATGTATGTATTTATGGATGCTGAGTACAACCAATATGACGTTGAAGCTGACAACTTAGGTGATGCTTCTGCTTATATCGTTGACGGTATGGAAGAAGAATGTTCAGTCACTTTCTACGAAGGTAAAGCGATTTCTGTTGAATTACCGACTAGCATCGTTCGTGAAGTAACTTACACTGAACCAGCTGCTCGTGGTGATACTTCAGGTAAAGTAATGAAGCCAGCAACCATTACTGGTGGTGGTACTGTTACGGTAGCTGAATTCGTTAAAATCGGTGATAAAATCGAAATTGATACTCGTACTAACGAGTTCAAAAAACGCGTTTAATTATCGCTATCATTAGGGAGGCCCTTAACGGAACCACCCTAAAAGTCTAAAAGCCAGCAATTGCTGGCTTTTTTGTTTTTTGTATTTATTTTATGCACTTAGTTAGCTTATCTTTAATAAGAGAGTTGCACTCAAAAACACCAGCAATTCAGTGTTTCATCTTGCTTATGCTCACCAATTTAGTCATTTAACCTAACCGGGTGTCGATAATATAAGTCGCGCAGTACAATCCTCTAATAAACTCAATAAAATATTCAATTAATCCTTTTCTCACTGCCATTAATTCGTTATTGTTCGGATACTTATGTCGTATTAGTAACTTGAGGCAAGTATGCGCCCTATTATCAAATCCAATAAACTCGATAGTGTTTGCTATGATATTCGAGGACCTGTTCATAAAGAGGCACGCCGCCTAGAAGATGAAGGTCATAGAATATTAAAACTTAATATCGGCAACCCTGCCCCTTTTGGATTTGAAGCCCCTGAAGAAATTGTCCGTGACGTCATTTTAAACTTACCAAGCGCTCAAGGTTATTGTGAATCAAAAGGGCTATTTTCAGCCCGTAAAGCCATTGTGCAGCATTATCAAGCTCAAGGGATCTTTGGTATTGATATCGAAGATGTCTATATCGGTAACGGTGCATCTGAGCTTATCTGTATGGCATTACAAGGTCTACTTAATACCGATGATGAAGTACTGATCCCCTCACCTGATTATCCGCTATGGACCGCTGCTGCCAACCTTGCTGGCGGTAAAGCGGTGCATTATCGCTGCGATGAAGAGTCAGACTGGTTTCCGGATATTGACGATATTAAAAGTAAAATCACCCCGCGTACCCGCGGCATTGTGATCATCAACCCCAATAACCCTACAGGTGCGGTATACAGTCGTGAGTTATTGTTAGAGGTGGTTGAACTGTGCCGTCAACATGACATCATTTTATTCGCCGACGAAATCTACGATAAAATTCTTTATGATGAAGCTGTGCATGTACATGCAGCTTCGCTTTCAGATGATATTTTGACAGTGACGTTTAATGGCTTATCTAAAGCTTACCGCGCTGCAGGTTTTCGCGTTGGCTGGATGGTTCTCAGTGGCAATTTAAAAGCTGCCAAAAATTATATTGAAGGTTTAGACATGTTGGCCTCAATGCGCTTGTGTTCAAACGTACCTAATCAACATGCGATACAAACTGCTTTAGGTGGCTATCAAAGTATTAACGAGCTAATACTGCCAAATGGCCGTTTAACCGCCCAAAGAGACGTCTGTTATGACGTGCTTAATTCAATACCCGGTGTTAGCGTTAAAAAACCTAAGGGAGCTTTATATGCCTTCCCTAAGCTGGACTTAAAGAAATTTAATCTTAGAGACGATGAAAGACTGGTACTGGATTTATTAAAATCTGAAAAAATGCTTTTAGTCCAAGGTACCGCCTTTAACTGGCCAGAGCCAGATCATCTGCGAGTGGTATTTTTACCCCACAAAGAAGACTTAACTAAGGCACTCACAGATTTTGGCAACTTTTTAGAGAACTACTCACAGTAATCAAATTACTGCCGTATTTATCAGTAATAGTCATAACAAACACAGCCACTATAGTTTTTATCGTGGCTGTTTTTATATGCTCATGACAAGGCGCTATCGATTACGCGAAACTCTATAGCAACCAGCTAAAGTGAACGGCTAAAGTGAAAAGCTATAGTAAAGGGCTAAACAAATAAAAAACTTGTTCAATCACCCTTTTGTACCAAGGGCGTTTATTCCACTGTGCTAAAGTAAGTTGCTCAGAATCATCAA
Source organism: Shewanella sp. 10N.286.52.B9 (assembly GCF_002873635.1). Classification (NCBI taxonomy): domain Bacteria; kingdom Pseudomonadati; phylum Pseudomonadota; class Gammaproteobacteria; order Alteromonadales; family Shewanellaceae; genus Shewanella; species Shewanella sp. 10N.286.52.B9. The sequence continues at coordinate 44,309 of NZ_MCTY01000091.1, read as the reverse complement.
TATAGCTTTGCTGTAACTGCTGTAATTTATAAGCAAACTTAACATCGTCAACCGCTAAAGTGAGTTCAAAATTTAGCCACAAGCTACGCATATCCATATTTACCGTACCAATCAAACAATGTTCATCATCAATCAACACCGACTTAGTGTGCAGCAAACCACCGTTAAACTGATGAACTTTTATGCCAGCATTTAACAGTTCAGTGAAAAACGAACTACTGGCCCATTTGACCATAGTGGAATCGTTGCGCCTTGGGATAATAATATTAACATCAACTCCCCGTAACGCTGCGGTGACTAAGGCCACTAACAAGTATTCACTGGGTACAAAGTAAGGTGTGGTAATAACAATGCGTGTACGGGCTTGATATAAACTTTGTAATAATACTTGATGAATAACATCTTCCGGCATCCCTGGGCCCGATGGAATAACTTGAACTAATGACGATGTATGAGTCGACTCTGCCTCTGGCGGCTGCTCAGGTAAAAAGCGCTCATTGGTTTCAACTTCCCAGTCCCAGCTGCTTACGGTATTAATCACTGGTACAACAGGTCCGGTGATCCGCACCATCATATCAATCCACTCTCCCACCTCGCTGGACTGCTTAAAATATTTAGGATCAACTAAGTTCATTGAGCCGGTATAGCCCACGGTATTGTCTATGACAACAATTTTACGATGCAAACGCAGATCCATGCGCCTAAACAGCATACGCAGTGGACTAACAATCAATGCCGGCACCACTTTAATTCCTGCATCTGTCATTAACTTTGGCCATGATGATTTGAAAAACTGGCGACTGCCGGCGGCATCCAATAGTAATTTAATGGCGACATTACGCTGGCTAGCGGCAATCAATGCATTAGCCACTTCATCTGCAAGACCACCGGGATGCCAAATATAAAACTCCATATGAATACAATTTTTAGCCTTATTTATATCGCTAATTATTGAGTTTAAAATGTCATCGGTAGTATGTTTTAACACCATTTCATTGGCAGTAAGAGATGGGATCCTTAATTGGGTGTCACACAAATGACTAATAGGAATAGCATAATGACTTTGGCTTTCTGGTTTATGGGCATTATGCTCATATAACGCTTTAAACCACTCGGCATAGGGTTTATACATGGCTTTTGAACGATTTGAGCGGGTTTTACCCAAATGCAATTCACCAAATAATAAGTAGGCAAACACCCCAACAAAAGGCAAAAAGTAAATAATCAACAACCAAGAAAATGACACGCCGATACTTCGACGTTTGATAACGATTCGAATTGCCACCACACCTAAAATAAGCCAATAAAGCACCACACCAACAATGGCAATAATTTGGGTCAATTGATCCATAGTTTTTACAGTATTCCTAGGTGTATTGAAAAGTTAATAGTAAAGTTGATTGTACTCTTTAAACAAGCAAGCATATAGCAAAGCTAATCATTCAGCTGTCATACATCTATCTCGAGGTAACATTGAACCTTAAAAAACTAAAATATTGGATCATGATCGGGCTATTGTTAAGTGGCGGTTTGTATTTATTTGTAGTGACGAAATTCAATGGCGAAGCCGAGGTTATGATGAGTGAACTACAACCCATGTTTGTGTCTCAATGTTTATCCCAAACAGTCAGCAAGCCCCTTGATCAACAAGGACGCTTACGTATTGCCGTTTGGAACATTTATAAACAACAAAAGAAAAACTGGCAAAGCGAATTACAACAAATCACTCAAAACTCAGATTTATTGCTCCTACAAGAAGCCAAACTAAATAGTCGTTTCTCAAAGTACTTAGCTGATACCCAGCACCATGTCGTGATGGCTAAAGGATTTAAATTGCTTAACGTACCTATGGGGGTAATGAATATTTCATCTCAAGCTGCCAATGGTGCCTGTGCTTACCAAACAGCTGAACCGTTAATCCGATTCGCCAAATCGACTCTTGTGGCCACCTACCCATTATCTAATGGCCAGCAATTACTGGTGGTCAATTTACATGGCGTTAATTTTGACTGGCGACTAAATAGTTACGAATCACAACTGAACAAAGTGCTAAAAAAAGTCGCCATACATCAGGGGCCGGTTATTTTAGCAGGAGACTTAAATACCTGGCGAGAAGGTAGAATGAGTATCGTAAGGCAACTCACTCATGGCCTGAGCCTAACAGAAGCTAAATACAAAGCAGATTTTCGTAAACGGGTGTTTGGCTTACCACTTGATCATTTATTTTATCGCGGTTTAACCTTAATAAATGCAGACTCTAACGAAACCTCAGCCTCAGATCATAATCCGATCCAAACAGAGTTTATCCTGCAATAACACCCTGAGCAAAATTAAACCACTTTAAAACTAATCAATTTGGCTTCTTCAGCAAAAAAGCGATAAAAATCCTCTTGCTGATCTTGCTTGCCAACAAATGCTACCAAGGCTTTTTTGTCGGTGCCTTTTACCAGTTCTCGTATTTGAGTTAAGCGTTTTACAAAATTTGTCTTTACCGCTTCAGGCCATGCACTGGTTTGAATTTTGACAACATAGGGTCTGAGGTTTTTATTCTTATTATCCACTTTTTGCCACCAGCCAGCGGATAACTTAATCATAATATAGTCAGCTTCAACTTGTGGTTTATCCCATGCTAAGGTGCTGTAAAACACCTTGGTATCATTATTGTCAGTTTGAAAACGAAACTTTTGCTTGCCTACTGGGTTAATGATTTTTGAGAAAATCTGCCCATATTGGTTTCCCTCAACCCCTTCAAATGAAAGCGCCCTGTCACGATCGTAAGGAAAGTCAAAATACTGATCGACTATGCTTTGAAAAGAGCTGGTCAGATAATTCGCTTTACGCTTACTGCTTACAGTTTTCGCGGCCTTCGACCTTGTTAATTGATTAACATCATCAGCGGCAATCTCGGTAGTACTCACCGCTTTAACGGACTTTGCGGCGGTTAAAGTAAACCGATTTGGATAGGCTAACGGAAAGCCTTCATCACTGCTCAACCGTGATGTTTTGCCTTGCTGCTTAATTTTACTGCTGGCTTTAGCGTAACAATGCTGCTCATGATCAACGTTTTTTGAGGTTTTAAAATAAGGTCTACGTAAGTTAACCGCTTTTTTGTAAGAGCAAGGTATAAGCGCCACAGCGCATTCATCGCAAACAAAATTAAGTGATTTTACATTGTCGAGTATATATAGCTCTTCGTTGGTGACTAATCTATCTAATTGCAAACAGCGAGCATCATCCATATTCAATCTCATTTAACTTAGCATTTTCTTTCATAATCAAGCTTATCCGTTGTTATGCTAACGTAAATTTTGGTTAATTGTTAATATAAAATACAGTTGTATGGCGCAGTGTAGTTGATTACAGTAGACAGATAGCTTTTTAGCCGTAATCCGTATTCATTAGCGACACGGATCTGCTATTCGCCTTAATCCTATTACCGAGGCAGATTATGAAACCAAGCACTTTTATGGCATGGATCACCCGTATGCCATTGTTAGAACGTTGGGCTTTGATGCATTGTTTTCAAAAAGAAAACGTATCAGAGCATTGTCATCAAGTCGCTGTGATTGCGCACTTATTGGTGGTCATTAAAAATAAACGCTTTGGCGGTAAGCTAAATCCAGAAAAAGCGGCTACCATCGCCCTTTACCATGAAGTATCAGAAACCAAGCTCCAAGATATCAACTCCAACACCAAATATCACAGTCCTGAATTTACCAAAGCCTTTAAAAAGCTTGAAGATCTGGCTGAAAAAGAATGCTTAGCCTCGTTACCTGAAGATCTGCGTGAAGAAATGGAGCCACTATTAGTTCAAACCCAAGTCGACCCAGAATACAAAGCTATCGTCAAAGCCGCAGATATTTTACAAGCCTATGTGAAAACCATGAATGAGCTACGCTTTAACAATGACGAGTTTCAACATGTAAAAATTAACTTGGATAAAAAGCTTAAGCAAATGGAACAAGATTTACCTGAAGTAAAATGTTTTATCGAAATTTTCCTCGATAGCTGCACTTCCACATTAGATAAATTGACTGAAAACGAATTAACTAACTGATGCTCACACAGTAAAGGATGATCAATGTCAGACAATGAAATACACAGTAGTGATGTCACTGAAAATGAATTAGCTGCCATCAATGACAAACAAATGAACGCTGATATTGAGGGCAGCACTAAGATAAATCCATGGCATGAACGCCGCCTAGGTGAAGATAAATTACGCCGTAATGATCACCGCAGTCCGTTTCAGCGTGACAGAGCAAGAATACTGCACTCAGCCGCCTTTCGTCGCCTACAAGCTAAAACTCAGGTACACGGCATTGGCATGAACGATTTTTTTCGCACTCGTTTAACCCATTCATTAGAAGTATCACAAATAGGCACAGGCATCGCTGCCCAGCTTAAACGTAAATTCCCTGACATTGAGCAACTATTAGATTCAATGAGCTTAATAGAGTCACTATGCTTAGCCCATGATATTGGTCATCCGCCATTTGGTCACGGCGGTGAAGTGGCCTTGAACTATATGATGCGCCATCACGGCGGATTTGAAGGCAACGGTCAAACTTTTAGAATTTTAGCCAGACTTGAACCCTACACCGAATACTGGGGCATGAATCTAACCAGGCGAACCTTACTTGGAGTGTTAAAGTATCCCGCTTTATATAGCCAGTTACATGTCGATTTAGGTCACCCAGAAATAACCAGCCACAGACAATTAAGACCTTCACAGTGGCCATCGGTAAAAGGCCTTTTTAACGATGACAAAGATATCTTCGATTGGGTGCTTTCAGGTTTGAGTGTAAATGATAGAAACCGCTTTATCAGCATTAAAAACAGCACTAATCAACACTATCCTCACCACAGAACCCAGTATAAATCTTTTGATTGCTCCATCATGGAACTGGCGGATGATATCGCTTATGCAGTCCATGATTTAGAAGATGCTATTGTCATGGGCATAGTCACGCCTTTGCAATGGCAGCAGGATGTCGCTAGCAAATTAAGCCAAAGTAATGACCCATGGCTTAGTCACGAATTTACCCATATCGCAGATAAATTATTTTCCCATCAACATCACTTACGTAAAGATGCCATAGGTACCTTAGTGAATGGTTTTGTCACTGCCATTAATATCGAGCAAGACGACAAATTTGATGAACCTTTATTAAAATACAATGCCAGCCTAGAGCCTGACTTTGCCATCGCATTGCATACTTTAAAACAATTTGTCTATAAGTACGTTATCCGTAAACCTGAAATGCAAATGCTCGAATACAAAGGCCAACAAATTGTCATGGAATTATTTGAAGCCTTTGAGTCTGATCCACAACGTTTGCTGCCATTAAACACTCAAGAACGTTGGTTACATGCCAAGGAGAATAACCTTAATCCAATGCGAATTATTGCAGATTATATTTCTGGAATGACCGATGAATTTGCCGGTAAGTTGCATCAGCAATTATTTGGCCCCAAGTCTTCTGGCATTTTTGAGATTAGCTTAGAAAGATAACCTTACTTACCTATCAAGATGAGACCCCTGTGTTAGTGGCTTTGATGAGCGTTAAGCATCTAAAGTCACTAACACTGTAATAAAACTTCAATTTACTTCCAGCCAAAGCACACTCAGTTAGCTTAAATTTTTATGCTATTAATTCAAAGGTAAAACACTCTTAGTGAATTAACCGCCAGCTTTGCTGGCATGATAATAATCACTTAACTAAGCCTTTTTGTGTAATTAAATTACCATTCGTAGTGATTTGTGCTGTGGATCACGACATATATACCGCTAAAGGAGTAATTTTATCACGTAGACGCTAATAATTTGCCAAGGTCACAGCTATAACAGCTGCTAAGAGTTGTTAACTAAAACGCTTTAGTTAACAATTTTTGAGGACGTAATGATGACTGTCAACAACACCGAACAACTTGAGCTACTGGTAGAGCGAGTCGCTAAAGCGCAGAAAGAATATGCTAATTTCAGCCAAGAACAAGTCGACAATATATTCAGAGCAGCAGCGCTTGCCGCCACAGATTCTCGTATTAAACTTGCTAAAATGGCAGCAAGAGAAACCAACATGGGTTTATTAGAAGACAAAGTCATTAAAAATCACTTTGCATCTGAATATATATACAACAAATATAAAGACGATAAAACCTGCGGTATCATCGCTGAAGACATCACTTTTGGCACCATCACCATTGCCGAACCTGTAGGGATAATTTGCGGCATAGTGCCCACAACTAACCCTACCTCAACTGCCATTTTCAAAGCGCTGATTAGCCTTAAAACCCGTAACGGTATTATATTCTCGCCACATCCAAGAGCCAAGCAATCCACCACGACTGCAGCACGTATTGTTTTAGATGCCGCCGTTGCCGCTGGTGCACCCAAAGACATTATCGGCTGGATTGACGAACCTTCAGTGGCGCTGTCTAACCAACTTATGACACACGATAGCATCAACCTTATCCTCGCAACTGGCGGCCCCGGTATGGTTAAAGCTGCATACTCATCGGGTAAACCTGCCATTGGGGTTGGTGCGGGTAATACCCCAATCGTGATTGATGAAACCGCTGATATAAAACGCGCAGTAAGCTCAATCCTTATGTCAAAAACCTTCGATTACGGCGTCGTGTGCGCCTCAGAGCAAGCCATCATCGTGGTAGACAATATTTATGAGCAAGTTAAACAACGCTTTGAAACCCATGGCGGTTACCTGTTATCCGATTCAGAGACCGCTGCCATGCAAGAGGTTATTCTTAAAAATGGTGGGTTAAATGCTGACATCGTTGGTCAAAGTGCCCCAACCATTGCCAACATGGCAGGAATTACTGTCCCAAGCTGGACTAAGGTATTAATTGGTGAGGTGACGGATATCAATGAAGCTGAAGCCTTTGCCCATGAAAAGTTATCACCACTTTTAGGTATGTACCGCGCCACTGATTTTAATGATGCCATGGACAAAGCTGAAGCATTAGTGACATTAGGCGGCATTGGTCATACCTCAGGGTTATACACTGACCAAGATGGCCAAGTAGAAAGAGTTAAAGCCTTTGGTTTTAGGATGAAAACTGCGCGGATATTAATAAACACTCCAGCATCACAAGGAGGTATTGGCGATTTATATAACTTTAAATTAGCGCCATCACTGACTTTGGGCTGTGGTTCATGGGGCGGTAACTCAATATCAGAAAACGTTGGCCCAAGCCATTTAATTAATAAGAAAACTGTCGCTAAAAGGGCTGAAAATATGTTGTGGCACAAACTACCCTCTTCAATTTATTTCCGCCGAGGCAGTTTACCCATTGCATTAGAAGAGCTATCAACTAAAAAACGCGCCTTAATTGTCACTGACAAGTTTCTGTTTAATAACGGCTATTGCGATGAAACCATTAAAATCTTAAAAGCTCAGGGGCTTGAAACAGAAGTATTCTATGACGTTGAAGCGGATCCTACTTTAGCCATTGTGAAACAAGGCGCTAAAGTTGCTCAAAGTTTCCAACCTGATGTCATCATAGCATTAGGTGGTGGTTCGCCTATGGATGCGGCTAAAATAATTTGGGTATTGTATGAACATCCTGACGTTGATTTTGCTGACTTAGCTTTGCGTTTTATGGATATTCGCAAACGTATTTATAAGTTCCCCAAATTAGGGGTTAAAGCGCAAATGGTGGCAATACCGACCACCTCTGGCACAGGCTCAGAAGTGACCCCGTTTGCCGTGGTAACCGATGAAGTGAGCGGCATGAAATACCCTATTGCTGATTATCAACTCACTCCTAACATGGCAATTGTCGACCCCAATTTAGTAATGGATATGCCAAAGTCATTAACCGCTTTTGGTGGCATTGACGCTGTAACTCACGCATTAGAAGCTTATGTTAGCGTGATGGCAAATGAATTTAGTGACGGTCAGGCCTTACAAGCACTGGAATTATTATGTGAGCATTTACCGGCAGCTTATGAACTGGGCGCTAAAGCCCCCATAGCCAGAGAAAAAGTCCATAACGGCGCCACTATCGCAGGTATTGCCTTTGCTAATGCTTTTTTAGGCATTTGCCACTCAATGGCCCATAAGCTCGGTGCTGAGTTTCATTTAGCCCATGGGTTAGCAAACGCATTGTTAATCAGTAATGTTATTCGCTTTAACGCCACCGATATGCCGACCAAGCAAGCTTCTTTTAGTCAGTACGACCGCCCAAAAGCCTTATGTCGTTATGCAAAGATAGCTGAAACCCTAAAGCTTGAAGGTATTGACTCAAACACCACTGATAAAGACAAGGTAGCATTGCTAATAAGTAAAATAGAACAGTTAAAAACCGCAGTCGGTATTCCGACATCTATCAAGGAAGCTGGTGTTAATGAAGCCGATTTCTTAGCCAAATTGGATGAATTAGCCGAGCACGCTTTTGATGATCAATGTACTGGCGCCAATCCGCGCTTCCCGCTTATTAGTGAGTTAAAGCAGATATTATTAGATAGCTTTTATGGTAAGCCATATCAAGATAACTAATGGCTATGTTCTAGTTGCTACTTTTCGGCACTGGCTCTGGTACAAGTCTACACAAGCTAGAGTTATAAAAGAACTGGCTTGAACAGTAGCGATTAATTAACCGCTGATACAATATTGATTATCATCAAATGTATCAGCGGTATTTTTATTTAATAATTTACTGTTTACCTTTGCTTTATTAGTGTCAGTGAGCCATCCAGATGCACATCACGTTGTGGATATGCCACCACAATATTGTTTTGCTCTAATAATTCATCCAGTGCAAAACGAATATTACTTCGCGTCACCCTTAACCCCCCTTCTACAGTGGAGTTAATCCAAAAGTTAACTTCAAATATTAGCGCGTTGTCACCAAAGTCTTCAAAACTCACCACAGGTTTAGGCTCAATTAAAACCTCTTTTTGTGCGATAGTTGCTTCATATAGCAAATCTGCGACAACTCTTGCCTTAGTCCCATAAGCTACGCCAACCCGCACATTTGACCTGACTAAATTATCAACTAGTGTCCAATTCACCACAGTGTTTTCTAATAACGTGCTATTGGGGATCAACAAGTGAACGCCATCAACCCGTCTTATACGAGTCGAACGATTATTAATGGCTTCGACTATGCCTTTAGCACCTTCAACTTCAAGAAAATCACCAATTTTAATGGGGCGTTCCCACATTAATAACCAACCACTAATGAAGTTGTTAATAATGTTTTGCGCGCCAAAACCAAAACCGATTGCAATGGCACCGGACAAAAATGCAAATGCGGTAATGGGCACATTAATTAAATCAAGCGAAGTAATTAATAATATTGCAATGGCGATGACATACAATATACGTTTCAACAGATGGATAATATTAGGGTCAGTCTTTTTAGACGTTAACCGCTTAGTGATCAGTTTTACTAGCAATTTAGTGATGAACAAACCGACAATTATGATCACCGGAATGATCAATAACCCACCTAAGGTAATTGGCTGTTGTGCAACAGTAAACACTGTCAAATTTAGCCATTGTTCAACTTGTACGAAATCCATTATTGCACCTCGTCGTTATTACTAAACCTGAATTCATATTTAGATTCAAGATCCTAAATATACCGCTGACGGATCCACTAAAAACCGTGTACCTAAAGCTTCACGACCAAATAGCATTAAATAACTCATGTCTGAGCGATCGGTAAGGGTAATTTCAATCGACCACTTTTGTTGCCCAAGAACTACTGGCGTTTTAATCACATAACGTTGCTCCGAGGTGCCATTAGATGACTTAATTTTACGGATATCACTAATAGGAGCATGGCAGCTTTTTACCGTATCAACATTATGTGAATCTGGGTGAATATCAAACGAGACACAATGCTCGCCATCTATCAGCACCTTTTTAATATTATCTACATGTAAAGACGAGGTTTTAGCCCCTGTATCCACACGTACTTGTAACTCGGTGATACCCAATTTAGGCAGCGCGATATACTCTAAGTTGCCAATAATCGTTTTATTTTTCATATCGAAACTCATTAATTTACAGAATCTGGTAATAGTTGTTCTTGAACATTTTCAATGTGTTCAGCAATTTTTTCATCATTTTCGCTAAAGTAAGCAATATGAAACATGGCTTCACCTTCTTGCACTAGCGGTATGTTTTGTTTACCGATTAATATGCCAGAGCGTGATGCGATCACCGAGTCAATCACTTCGCCATAGGGGCTACCTATTTCAGCCAAAACTTGCCCTTTAGTAATTTGTTCACCCAAATTAGCAATGTTATGCACAATCCCACTGGCATTGGCACGTACCCACTGACTGCCGTTGGCGATAAATGGGGCGCGCTTTTTCTTTGCTTTTGATGATGATTTTCTAATCATGCCTAAGTGCTGCAACACATTTAAAATGCCTTTCATGCCTGCACGTATTGAAAACTCATCAAATCTTAGCGCTTCACCTGCTTCATACAAGAGGATTTTGGTTTCATTCTTAACAGCTGACTCCCTTAAAGAACCATCCACTAGGTTTGAATTTAAAATAACCGGCACGCCAAACACTTCGGCAAGTAGTTTGGTTTCCTCATCGTCCATATCCGCTCTAATTTGCGGAAAATTAGAGCGGTGTATCGCGCCAGTATGTAAATCGATGCCGTAATCACAATGTCTAACGATTTCATTAAGAAATATATGTGCTACCCGTCCAGCTAATGAGCCTTTGGCAGAGCCAGGGAAACAGCGATTCAAATCCCGTCTATCTGGCATGTAGCGGCTTTGATTCACCACCCCATAAACATTGACCATCGGTACAGCTATGAGGGTTCCTGAAATAATCTTAAATTTATTTTGTTTAATTAGCCTTCGTATAATTTCAATGCCATTTAATTCATCACCATGTACCGCCGCGCTGATAAATATTGTCGGCCCCGTTTTTTTGGCACGGATAATATGTACGGGTAAAGAAACATCAGCATCGGTATATAACTTTGCTACCGGCAGCTCTATTTTGCGTTGTTCACCGGGTAAAATGGTAAAATCGCCAATAATTAATTTTTCCATAATGACGTCCTAATCAGCCTTTACCACGGGTTTTGTTTTTATGGGGCTTGGCATTCTTTTCTAAAAATTGAAATACCATTGACGCGACATCTTTACCCGTTGCCGTTTCAATACCTTCAAGCCCTGGTGATGAATTAACTTCCATCACCATAGGGCCATTTTGTGAGCGCAGTAAATCAACGCCGCATAAGTTTAGCCCCATAATTTTGGCTGCATTAACTGCTGTTTCACGCTCTTCTTTAGATAATTTAACCACTACAGCAGAGCCACCGCGGTGCAAGTTGGAACGAAACTCACCTTCTGCCCCTTGGCGCTTCATTGCCGCAACAACCTTACCGCCAACCACTAAACAACGAATATCGGCGCCGCCAGCCTCTTTAACAAACTCTTGTACCAAAATATTGGCTTTTAATCCCATAAAAGCTTCGATAATGGCTTCAGCAGCTTTAGCTGTATCAGCAAGAACCACCCCGATACCTTGAGTGCCTTCTAGTAGCTTAATCACAACAGGCGCACCACCGACGTTTTTAATCAAATCTTTGATATTGTCAGGCTTATTAGCAAAACCGGTACGTGGCAGCCCAATGCCTTTACGTGACAATAATTGCAATGAACGTAATTTATCTCGTGAGCGGCTAATGGCGACAGATTCATTGATATTAAAAGTCCCCATCATTTCAAATTGTCTCGCCACAGCAGTACCGTAAAATGTTACCGATGCTCCAATACGCGGGATCACAGCATCATACATAGGAAGCTCTTTACCATCGTAGCGCAAGGTTGGTTTGCTGCTGGTAATATCCATGTAGCAATGTAATGTATCAATAATATCCACTGTGTGGCCCATAGCTTCACCGGCCTCTTTTAAGCGGCGAGTTGAATATAAATTTGGGTTTCTTGATAGAATGGCAATTCTCATAATATGTCCTGAACATGTTTCTTTTATTGCACAAAGGTGCTGTAATTCGCTGAGTGTAAGAGTATCTCTCTCATAAATATAACGTTATATTTTGATGTGTTTAATTAAAAAATTTAATCACAGCTTTTAAAGGATTTTGATGAAAGTAGAATTATTAAAAACATTTTTAGAAGTTAGCCATACGCTACATTTTAGAGTCGCTGCCGAAAATTTGTTTATCACTCAATCTGCTGTCAGTGCCAGAATCAAGCTTTTAGAAGAGGACTTGGGGGTGTTACTGTTTGATCGCAGTAAGAAACACCTCAAATTAACCCCTGAGGGTAACCGCTTAATTAAGCATGCCAATGAGCTGTTATTGATGTGGCAAAAAGCCAAGCAAGATGTGGGGATTGCTGAGGGTGATAACCACCAACTGGCCATAGGTTCTATCATGTCTATATGGGATATCGTCCTACAAGGCTGGCTCACCAAAATTCACCTCAATATCGAAGGGATGAGTTTATTAACCAGTACCCTATCGCCCGTTGAATTAAGAAAAAGCCTGTTAAGTCGCGTTATTGATGTGGCCTTTTTATTCGAGCCGCCTTATGTAGAAGATCTTGTCATCACTAAGGTTGCGACTGTGCCGTTATACCTAGTGAGCACAGAATCAAATCGTGCCAAACAAAAGTCGACATTAGCAAACTACATTATGGTGGACTATGGTGAGTCGATTAACAGCCAATACCGCCGCAATTTTCAAGACTCACCGCCAGCAAAACACTCGATGAACCAACCAAGGATTGCACTTAATTTTTTATTGGATGTCGGTGGCTCCGCCTACCTGCCAAGACAAATGGCGTTTGAATATATTGAAAGCAATAGACTTTTTATTGTTGAAGATGCGCCGGTTTTTTCTCGAGAAATTTATGCAGTGTATTTAGAAAAAGGCCATAAAGTCGATATTATTGAACAAACGCTACAGCTATTTCCCTACCTTAAAACTTGATTTTAAATCAGTGAAACAGCAAGGCAAAATTAACAGCTGGCGTAATTTTAGTCTGCTACTCACAAAGCCCAACAAGGATAACCATGGACAGAAGAGCGTTTTTAACAGCTTTGGTAAAAGGCAGTGCCGTGGTTGGCGCTGGTGTGACAATTGCAGGTACAGTGACTTGGTTTAGCATCACCCCAGCACCTCGGCCATTGACTATAGATAATATATTATCTCAAATAGCGCAATTGCTTGCTGCAGCCGTCATTGGCAACAACCCAGAGCAAGCAGCAAAGGCTACTTTAAGCACGACATCAGCAGGTTGGGATTTAAACCAAATTTTTACTCATTGCGCCCAAAGTGTTGAGTATTCAATGACAGGTTATCCCCAGCAAAAAGCAGAGATTTTTAAACACACTATTGGGGCTAGCGCATTTGCTTTATTCAGTGCTAAAGGCAAGATGACTCATAACCTTGCAGAAGTCATACCCGGTGCACCTTTAATTTCAAAGCAGGCTGATTATTTGCTAGCCCTCAAAAGGTTGCAACAATCGCTCGTAGATTTTCAGCAATATAACGGTCATTTACAGCCCCACTTTGCTTATGGCAAGCTCAGTAAACAAGACTACGCCCTTGCCCATGTAATGCACTTTAATAATCATATGCAGCAAATACAGCTGCGCACGTTAAGCTGAAACTATATAAGGTCAATAACAGCCATTATATTGGCCTAGTGTCAGCAATTTGGTTTAACGAGACCTAGTGTTAGTTCACCAATAAGCGCATCTGGTTGATCGACTCCAATATATACACTATCAATACCTTTAATAGGCTCAACTAAGGTTAGTTTGACATTGGGAGCGCCAGAAAAGTTAAAGCGTTTTATCGTTTCAGCACGTCGAATGGCTAATTTGTTGGGTTCGACAGTTTTAATATTACTTAAATCAATGCTAAAGCTATTAAACACTCCGTAGCGAATATGTAATTTATTCTGAATTATGACGCTTGCTCCTGAGCCTGAATTTAAATCTGCGAGGCCAAGCTCAGCTTGAGTGTTTGGGTTGTAATTATCAGTGACTAATGAGGCTGCACAAGTCTCTATTGTGATCGGTCTGCGTGACATAGCACGGTATTCAGCAATAAAGAATACTAAACTCACCAAGGTTAATGCCGTTACCACATTAGCGCTGAACGCTGAAAACATAAAATGAATCAGTAAATGCATCAGCGGTATTTCAAACATTATCATCATTATAAATCCTAGCGCGTTAGACTGATTACCGTCTTTATGATGATAACTAAATTGTGAATCACCGTGATATGTTGACGGTTTGATTAAATGGCCACACAAAAAGAAGCTCCAAACTCTGGTTTCAAAAATCATGATATCGGCTACCAAGTTATTACCAAATAAAGCACTAATTGGCTGCTTAATTGCAATATCAGGATCAACTCCTGATTTAAGCGCCGTTTTTATGGCAAATATCACGCAGGTAATTGAAAATACCTCAATTAATACAAATACCGTCAGTAACAGGTAACGGATCTGAGTTAAATAAGGCCATAATATTTGTTGCTCTGAGGGAATAATATAACTGCCAAGCAGTATTAAAATAGCAAAATAACCGAGTGCCTTAACGAGTGCTAACTTGGTAGATTTGATACACAAAAAGCAAATTATGGGTAAAATGATAGCAGCGTCAATGAGTAACAACCAATCGAATTTTGCTGCGCCATAATCATTAATCCACATATCGTTTTGATAAAATAAAAACCAGGCAAACGATAGAACTAGCAGACTAATAAAAGGGATTTTGGAAGCTAATGGCCATGTTCGCATTCGATCACTCCTTAATTAACACTGTTTTCTTAGCAAATAAAAACCTATCAGTGGCCATCTTCTGACCATCGACGATATGATCTTGGGTAAAGCTGGTGACAATTTCAAAATCATATTGGCAGAGCAAAGACGCTATAAATTCAGGTTGATAAAAATACATATGTAGCTTGTCACCTTCAGCAGACTCTTGCACACATGATTGACTGTAATCAGCTTGCATAAAGCCAATATAGATCAACGCTTGTGGTGTCGATATCTTGGCTAAAGATTCAATAAAAGGCGCTATATCAGTTTTTGCAAGATACGGCAGACAAAATGAGCACAGCAGTACATTAAATCTATTATTTGTTGCCGCAATCTGGCGAATATCGTTAACCTCAAATGTCGCTGCGGGGTTTTGCTGCTTGGCAATCGTTATCATCGCCGTAGATAAATCTATTCCACTGATATTTATCGGGACATTTCGTTGCTGAGCTAATGCTTGTTGCAAATACAAACTGGCGTTACCTGGTCCGCAACCGATATCGTATACAGAAATACCCGTTTCTGTTTTAAATGCCGATTTAGAACTAGATTCAATGTTGAATTGAGTGTCTATTAACGCAGCAAAACGATTAAGACTATCAGCATATAAGGCACAATCCATGTATTTTTGCTGATATTTATCAGCTGCTTTGTCAAATACGTTTACCGTTTGCTGGTACTTGTCCATTTAAAGAAGTGTCCATTTTTATAATGTTAATTCACCAGTATTAATTTATACACTATAAAATTGATGATCGGACTTATTTTAAAAACAAAAAAACCACTCGAAAGTGGCTTTTATTAATCGTTAGTTAAACGCTCGGGTTATAAAGCGCCGATGGCATCTTTACAGAGCTGGGTAATACGACCCCAATCTTCTTGTTCCATTGCATCAGTAGGCGCTATCCAGCTACCACCAATACAATCAACATTAGCTAATGCTAAGTAATTTTTATAACTTGTCGGCGTAATACCGCCTGTTGGACAAAAACGAATATTCGCCAATGGACCCGAGAAGGCTTTCAGTGCATTAACGCCGCCAGACGCTTCAGCTGGGAAGAATTTAAAATGGGTGTAACCCAACTCCATCCCCGTCATAACTTCTGAGATACTCGCAACACCTGGAATTAACGGCACATTACCACGCTTAGCTGCTTTTAACAGGTCAACGGTAGCACCTGGCGTAATAATAAATTGTGAACCCGCATCTACAGCTTGCTGCAGTTGCAATTCATTTAAAATAGTACCTGCCCCCACTAACGCATCTGGGACTTCTTTAGCAATTAATGCAATGGCTTCTAAAGCACATTCTGTGCGTAAAGTGACTTCTAAAACACTGATGCCGCCCGCTACTAATGCTTTAGCTAACGGTACTGCATGCTCAATTTTATTGATAACCATTACAGGAACAATCGGGCTGCGTTTAAAAATATCTTGTGGCTGTAACGTCCAGTTATTCTCAAGCATTCGAGTATCTTCCTTTTAATTAATAAATTTCGTCAATGGCACTGGTACTACGAGCGCCTGTTTCTGGGCTGCTTAAACTATTTCGTAAAGCACCGAATAATTCACGGCCCATGCCATAACTTGAGTGATGTAGATCTACTTTCCCTGCTACACGTGCAGTTAAAGTGGCTTCATCCACCAGTAAACTTAGCTCGCCGGTATCAGCATTAACACGGATCATGTCGCCATCTTCAACCTTAGCGATAAGGCCACCATCTAATGCTTCTGGCGTTAAGTGAATCGCTGCAGGCACTTTGCCTGACGCGCCAGACATACGGCCATCTGTAACAAGCGCCACTTTGAAGCCCTTATCTTGTAAGGTACCTAAATATGGCGTGAGTTTATGTAACTCTGGCATACCGTTAGCTTTCGGGCCTTGGCCTTTTACCACCACAACACAATCTCGGTCTAAACCACCTGCTTGGAAAATTGCATCAAGCTTGTTTTGGTCGTCAATCACAACCGCTGGACCTTCAACAATTCTGTTAGCTGCTGGTACAGCAGAGACTTTGATCACTGAACGACCAAGGTTACCTTTAAGTAATTTTAGACCGCCGTTATTTTGAAAAGGTGTGTCGATGTGAGTTAACACTTCTTTGTCTAAACTTTCTGTTGGCCCATCAACCCAAGTTAACTTGCCATCAAGAATGCGCGGCTCTTGGGTATATTTACGTAAACCAAAGCCCGCTACAGTGTTGACATCCTCATGGATAAGCCCTGCATCTAGCAATTCTTTGACTAAAAATGCCATACCGCCTGCGGCGTGGAAATGGTTAATATCAGCATGACCGTTTGGATAAACCTTTGCCAATAATGGTACGCAATCAGATAAATCTGAAAAGTCATCCCAGTTTACAATGATGCCAGCGGCGCGCGCTGCAGCAACAATGTGCATAGTCAGGTTGGTAGAACCACCTGTTGCAAGGATGCCTACAATGCCATTAACCACTGATTTTTCATTTACAATCTCACCGATTGGGGTGTATTGGGTGCCCATTTCGGTTAAACGACACACTTGTTTAGCTGCCATTGCGGTTAGTTCATCACGTAGTGGATCATCAGGATTCACAAACGAAGAACCAGGTAACTGTAGCCCCATCATTTCAAGCATTAACTGATTAGAGTTAGCAGTACCGTAGAAAGTACAAGTACCCGCACTGTGATAAGAGCTTGATTCAGCTTCTAACAATGCCGCTCTATCAACTTTACCTTGTGCAAATTGTTGACGTACACGGGCTTTTTCTTTGTTTGGAATACCAGATTTCATTGGGCCTGCTGGCACAAACATCATTGGTAAATGACCAAAACTTAACGCGCCAATCAATAAACCCGGAACAATCTTGTCGCAAATACCTAATAATAAGGCGCCGTCAAACATATTGTGAGATAAACCCACCGCCGTTGACATTGCAATCACTTCACGACTCAGTAAGCTTAGCTCCATGCCAGGTTGGCCTTGGGTAACACCGTCACACATTGCCGGAACGCCCGCAGCAACTTGAGCAACACTACCGACTTCTTGGCAGGCTTTTTTAATGAAATTTGGGTAATCTTCATATGGCTGATGAGCAGATAACATGTCGTTAAATGCCGTCACAATACCGATATTCGCTTTGGTTAATTGACGTAAAGAGTCTTTATCATCTGGCTTACAAGCCGCAAAACCGTGGGCTAAGTTACCACAGCTTAATGCACTACGATGTACGCCTTTGGCGCGAGCATCGTTTAATGCTTCGAGATATTTTTTACGTGAATCTTGGCTACGAGCGATAATTCGATCGGTAACAGCTTGAACTACTGAGTGCATGGTTAACTCCTTTACGCGCTATAAAACACATCAACGGGCGTTTTACGCTGCGCTAATACGGCTCTAATTGGCATTGCATTCACATCGTCGCTTTCCAAAGCTTGGCGATATACGGATAGTTTTGACTCACCTACTAAATGCAGATAAATCTGGCGACTGTTTAAAATGGCACCTTTAGATAAGGTAATACGTGCATGTGGAGCAGTCGTTGGATTAACGGCTGCGCAAAGTAAATCAGTCGTAAAAGCGTTTTCTAATTCTTTACTGCAAGGGAACCACGAACAAGTGTGGCCATCTGTACCCATGCCTAATACCACAACATCAAATGGTTTAGGGAAGTTAGCCAGAGACTCAATCGTCATGTCACAGCCCTTTTCAGGGCTATCAAACATATTCTTTAAACCACGGAATTTGGCACTTGCTGCGCGATTTTGTAATAAATGTGCTCTTACTAAGCGCTCGTTAGAATCTGCAGCTTCTGCATCTACCCAACGTTCATCGGCAAGTGTGATATAAACATCACTCCAGTCGATCGCTTTATTGCTTAGTAATTGAAATAATTTAAGCGGTGTCGAGCCACCTGAAACAACAAGGCTTGCTTTACCACGGCTATCAACCGCATCCTGCAACTGACTGGCAATTTTGTCAGCTAATTTGGTTTCGAGATCCGCTGGGGTTGCAAATGCTTTAAATACAGATTCTTTAATCATAATATTTCCTTACTCGTCCCAAGAACGACCATCTTTAGTGATTAAAGCAACTGAAGCCACAGGGCCCCATGTACCTGCTGGATATGGCTTAGGCTTCTCGCCGCCATTTTCCCAAGAATTGATGATGCCATCGACCCAAGTCCAGGCTTGCTCAACTTCATCACGGCGCACGAACAATGCTTGATTACCTAACATGGCTTCAAGTAATAAACGTTCGTAAGCGTCGGCAATGCGTTCGTTTTTAAAGGTATCGGTGAAACTTAAATCAAGTTTGGTGGTCTGGATGCGTTGCTTTTCTTCCAGACCTGGGACTTTATTCATCATTTGAATTTCAACACCTTCATGGGGTTGCAAACGAATAGTCAACTTGTTTGGTGGTAAGTTACGCATGGTGTCACGATATAAATTATGCGGCGGGTTTTTGAAGTAAACCACAATCTCACTGCTCTTAAACGGCATACGTTTGCCACTACGTAAGTAGAACGGCACGCCAGCCCAGCGCCAATTATCAATATCAACGCGAAGCGCTACAAAGGTTTCAGTGTTAGATTTAACATTGGCGCCCTCTTCTTCTAAATAACCAGGAACAGGTGAGCCTTTTAAATAACCACTAGAATATTGACCACGAACCGTGTTTTCAAACACGTTGTTTGGGGTAATTGGACGCAATGACTTAAGTACTTTTACTTTTTCATCACGAATGCTATCAGCATCTAAATTTACTGGCGGGTCCATTGCCACAAGCGTCAGCACTTGCAGTAAATGGTTTTGGATCATGTCACGCATTTGACCTGCAGTATCAAAGTATCCCCAACGACCTTCAATACCGACTTCTTCAGCTACGGTGATTTGTACATGATCAATCGTGCGGTTATCCCACTTAGAAGCAAACAATGAATTCGCAAAGCGCAGGGCAATGAGATTTTGAACGGTTTCTTTACCTAAATAGTGGTCAATTCGGTAAACTTGATTTTCATTGAAGAATTCAGAAACTTTGTCATTAATGACTTTTGATGACGCAAGGCAAGTGCCAATTGGCTTTTCAAGCACGATACGGGTGTCGGAATGAATAAGGTTTTGCTCATTAAGACAACGACAGATTTCACCAAAGATTGACGGAGGCGTGGCGAAATAGCTGACCATTACACGCTTAGTTGGCTCTAAAAGACCATGGAAAGCTTTGTAGCCTTCAGAATCGGTAAAATTAGTACCGATATAATGACAACGAGCAATAAAGCGAGCGAGGGTCTCTTCACATAACTCGTCCTTTACAAAAGTGTTTAATGCTTTATTGACAAGTTCAATGAACTCTTCTTGAGTAAAGGCATCTTTAGCGACACCAATAACTTTGGTGTCTTTATCTAATAGATTCGCTTTATCAAGCTGATAGAGAGAAGGTAACAACTTACGGCGTGCTAAATCGCCTTTGGTGCCAAAAAGTACAAAGTCGCAAGCCTTGGCGCCTATTGATGAGTTACTCATTGCTTAAAATACTCCTTTATTATGCGTGTTCACAGGCAAACCATTTTTAGTTGCCAGTGAATAAAAGCACACTTTTGTTGTAATATAACAACAGAATTAAATTTGTGCATTATAATTTTACAATTATTGATATTGGTTACATCTAGCCTTTTTCACATAAAACCTGATAGTATTTTAGTTGTTAAATTACTTTACTATCATAGATTAGTTACAAAAAATAAAACAAAACGGCTTATAATCGTTTTTAGAGGTATGAAAATTACTTCATTTCCTCCTAAATTGTAATTTATGATATAAAATTACATCATCCATTTTAGCGGACAATTACTTATGAATACCCTTGAGAAGGTGCAAAAAAGCCTTACACAATTTAGTAAGTCAGAGCGAAAAGTTGCAGAGGTCATTCTCTCTTCTCCGCAAACGGCGATTCACTCTAGTATTGCAACGCTTGCCAAAATGGCTGACGTCAGCGAACCCACTGTGAACCGTTTTTGTCGCAGACTTGATACTAAGGGCTTCCCTGATTTTAAGTTACATTTGGCCCAAAGTCTTGCTAACGGTACACCTTATGTAAGCCGCCATGTTGAAGAAGATGATTCTCCTGAATCCTATACAACAAAAATCTTCGAATCTTCAATGGCATCCCTTGATACTGCCCGTCAAAGCCTTGATGTGGTTGCAGTCAATAAAGCCGTAGATATTTTAACGCAAGCTAAAACAATATCGTTTTTTGGCCTGGGAGCATCCTCATCAGTTGCTCACGATGCGCAAAATAAGTTCTTCCGTTTTAACGTACCGGTCATTTGTTTTGATGATGTATTAATGCAACGTATGAGCTGTATTGGCTGCGATGAAGGTGATGTTGTGGTGCTTATATCCCACACTGGCCGTACTAAATCATTAATCGAAATAGCCCGAATTGCCCGTGAAAATGGCGCTGCGGTGATTGGGATTACTGCTCGTAACTCGCCACTGTCTCACGAATGTACGTTGCCGGTGACCATGGAAGTGCCAGAAGATACTGACATGTATTTACCTATGGCTTCACGTTTAGCACAGCTGGTTACTATTGATGTGTTAGCCACAGGCTTTACCTTGAGAAGAGGCCCGCGTTTTCGCGATAATCTAAAACGTGTTAAAGAAGTATTGAAAGAATCTCGGATAAATAAAGATCTTACCATCTAATTATTACTAAATAATTACCTGTCCGAAAGGCCGAACAATATTACCTGTTCGGCCTTTTTTATTGAATTTATACGACTCAGTCACAGATATATATCTCAAAAACGATCTTTTTGTTCGTAACTTTCCTACATAATTCGAAAATCTCTGTTAATATAAGTCCATAATATTTAGTACCGAATTCTTTTTCTTTTAAATTAACGGAGTATCCTATGTTCCGCAGAACTAAAATCGTTACGACACTTGGACCTGCAACCGACCGCGATGATAACCTACGTAAAATCATTGCCGCTGGTGCAAATGTTGTACGTCTTAACTTCTCACACGGCTCACCAGAAGATCATCTTAAACGTGCTACTGACGCTCGCAATATTGCAAAAGAGTTAGGTGTTCACGTAGCTGTATTAGGTGATTTGCAAGGCCCCAAAATTCGTGTATCTACCTTTAAAGATAACAAAAAAATTCAGTTGAATTTAGGTGATACTTTCATTTTAGATGCAGATCTTGCTAAAGGTGAAGGTGACGAGAAACAAGTTGGTATCGATTATAAAGAATTGCCAAATGACGTTGTCATAGGTGACATTCTTATGCTTGATGACGGCCGTGTTCAGCTTAAAGTTGAATCTGTAGAAGGTCGTAAAGTTTTCACTAGTGTTACTGTTGCGGGTCCTTTATCTAATAATAAAGGCATCAACAAAAAAGGCGGCGGATTAACAGCCCCTGCACTAACTGAAAAAGACAAAGCAGATATTTTAACGGCTGCGCAAATTCAGGTTGATTACTTAGCCGTTTCTTTCCCACGTACTGGCGCTGATTTAGATTTAGCACGTAAGCTTGCTGAAGATGCGGGCAGTTTTGCACTTATTGTATCAAAAGTAGAACGTGCAGAAGCTGTTGGTACTGATGAAGCGATGGACGATGTCATTAAAGCATCTGACGCCGTAATGGTTGCACGTGGTGACTTAGGTGTTGAAATTGGCGATGCTGCATTAGTTGCAGTACAAAAGAAACTTATCCGTCGTTCACGTCAATTGAACAAAGTTGTGATTACTGCAACTCAAATGATGGAATCAATGATTTCAAGCCCTATGCCAACTCGTGCTGAAGTTATGGACGTAGCTAACGCCGTACTAGATGGCACTGACGCTGTGATGCTTTCAGCTGAAACTGCTGCCGGTGACTTCCCTGAAGAAACTGTGTTAGCAATGAGCAATGTTTGTGCTGGTGCAGAACAGCATCCATCAGTGATGTCTTCTAAGCATAGAATGAACGAAACATTCGATACTATTGAAGAAACCATTGCCCTTTCAACTATGTATGCTGCAAACCATTTAAAAGGTGTTAAAGCTATCATCAGCTTGACTGAATCAGGCGAAACCACCAAGTTAATGTCGCGCATCAGCTCTGCATTACCAATTTTCGCACTGTCTCGTCATCAAAAGACCTTAGCAAAATTAGCTTTATTCCGTGGTGTTATGCCAGTTCAGTTTGATTCTACAGCTTTCCCAGCTGATGCATTAGCATCAGAAGCGTTAAAAGCGGTTGCAGCTGCTGGTTACCTTAAATCAGGTGACATGGTATTAATGACTAAAGGCGATGCAATGGAAACTGTTGGTGGCACTAACACTTGTAAAGTACTTGTTGTTGCTTAATATGAGTTAATTGCTTCAAATAGCTAATAAAAAACCACCTGATTAGGTGGTTTTTTTATGTGCTAAATATGTGTGTTTTGATTTAGAAAATTGTGTGTCGTCATTATTTCAGGCTAACAGTACCCAAGGCATAAACATTACTTGTTTAACATTCAAACCTCAGGTAACGCTAGACCGTTACAGTCAAACGTCAGTTAACTTTCGATTATAGGCTTTCAAAATCATTGACATGAATCGCAGCTAAGCGCTTTTCATTGGCATCAAGTAGCTGCTCAAGCTCTGCTTGATTAATCACGTCATTGGCTAAAGCTTGGTTAAACAAGTCAACCATTGGCTGTTTCGCATCAAGAGTCCCCGCTTTTTGGGCTTTCTTAAGGCGAGAGTACAAACCTTTACAAGCATATTTAGCTGTAAATGCTTGCTCAACTTCAGCAATGCCGCTGCTATCTCCGTCAAAATCAGCACATAAGAAAGTTAACCTATCTCTTGCTGGCGAAGGTTGCATGAAACCATCTGCTAAGGTCGTTGCTTGCTTGTCAGTTGGCGCATTAAAGTGATTACCTAATGGAAATATGATCACTCTAAGCAATACGCTAACAAACTTATTTGGGAAGTTACGAATAGCCTCTTCCAATGCTTTAGCGGCAAGATGTAATCTTTCAGTCATGACATAATGCACTGCCGGTAAATCATCTTGTTGACGGCCATTATCTTCAAACAGCTTTAAGGTTGCTGATGCTAGGTATAATTGACTTAGCACATCGCCCATACGCGCTGAGATCATCTCTTTACGTTTTAAATCACCGCCCATGACCAACATAGCTAAATCAGTCATTATCGCTAAAGCTGCCGAGATACGGCTCATATCACGATAATATTGCTGAGTGGTACCACTAACTGGCGATGAATTGGTTTTACTGGCTGTTAATGCATTAAAGAAAGCCATGACGCCATTTCGAATAGCATAAGTCATATGGCCCATTAATAATGAATCGAAACGGTTAATGGCTGCTTTTTGATCTTCCATCGCCGCAGTTTCCATTTCAGCCAATACATAAGGATGACAGCGTGTTGCCCCTTGACCAAAAATCATCAGCGAACGGGTCAAAATATTCGCCCCTTCAACAGTGATAGAAATAGGACTGGCCATATAAGCATGACCGAGATAGTTTTTCGACCCTAACTGAATACCTTTACCAGACTGAATATCCATCGCATCTTCTACCACATCTCGACCTAATTCAGTCATGTGATATTTAGCAATCGCGGTAACCACCGATGGTTTCACTTTTAAATCAATACCGGTGGTGGTTAAACATCTGGCCGCTTCTAATTGATAAGTGTTAGCGATAATACGCGCTAGCGCTTCTTGTACACCTTCAAATTTACCAATTGGCATACCGAACTGCTGTCTTACATAACTATAAGCTGTTGTGGTTTTAGTGGCCATATGACCCGATGCAGTTGCCAATGCTGGCAATGAAATACCACGGCCGGCAGATAAACACTCAACCAGCATTCTCCAGCCTTTACCCGCAAACTGAGGGCCGCCAATAATCCAATCCAGTGGAATGAATACATCTTCACCACTTGTGGTGCCGTTCATAAAGGCCATCATCAATGGATTATGACGACGACCAATTTCAACACCGGGATGATCGGTTGGAATTAACGCACAGGTAATACCAAGATTAACCGTATCACCTAATAAGCCCTCAGGGTCACGCATTTGAAATGCAAGACCAAGCACTGTAGCTACAGGTGCCAAGGTAATGTAACGTTTATCCCAAGTAAGACTTAAACCTAATACTTCTTCACCATTAAATTCGCGGCGACACACAATACCAGTATCAGGTATTGCACCAGCGTCTGATCCCGCCTCTGGGCCAGTTAACGCAAAACACGGTAGCTCATCACCATTAGCTAACGCAGGTAACCAACGCTGTTTTTGCTCTTCAGTACCATAATGAGTTAATAACTCACCAGGGCCTAAAGAGTTAGGAACCATAACCGTAACGGCCGCACTAATGCTGCGAGAGGCAATTTTACTGACAATGGTTGAGTTGGCGTAGGCAGAAAACTCTCGACCACCAAATTTAGTGGGAATAATTAATGCAAAAAAACCTTCTTTTTTGAAGTAATCCCATAACTCAGGTGGTAAGTCTTTGCGGTTGTGAACAATGTCATAATCATCAATCATACTCAGCGCTGTTTGCACTTGGTTATTGATAAAGTCTTGCTCAGCTGCTGTTAATTGGGGTTTACCGTAATTGTGAAGCGTGTTCCAGTTTGGATTTCCGCCAAACAATTCACCTTCCCACCACACATCACCCGCTTCCATCGCCTCTTTTTCAGTACTAGATAATGGCGGAAGTACTTTCTTAAAAAACGAAAAAACCGGACGCGTGATAAATCGCATCCTTAAATTACGCACACCAAATAACACAGCAAGTGCTATTAAAACCAGTATAACGACAGTCATGTTAATCCCTTATTACTTAGCTAAAATTGGCACTGAAACACCAGCGGCCATATATGGAATCACCTTACGAATGATTGCTTCAGTATCATTATGTTCACCATAATCAGCTTCTGCAATTTCGTTAAGTGCATCAGCTGAAGCCATGGTGAATACTATGGTCCCTAAGGTAAAGTGTAGTCGCCAAAACATTTCTGCAGGCGGAATATGCGGCGCACTTTCTGATACCGCTTTAACGAAAACTTTTAAATAATCACCATAATGCGTGGTGATAAACCACCTTAAATGGCCCTGACTTTCGATATAACCACGACCTAACAATTGCAGAAATATCGTTGTTCCCCCCTGCCTAACTTGGTTTAATTCCAATAATGGATTAATTAGAGATGAAAATATCTCATTCAAATTAGCTAGTTGTGGATTTTTAAATAATCTATCTATTTCAGCAGCTGCGCTTGGCATGAACACATCTAAATAGCGTGCTAATACAGCTCTAATCAGCTCTTTCTTTGAACCAAAATGATAATTAACTGAAGCTAAATTAACTTCGGCTTTGCTAGTAATTAGACGTAAAGATGTTTCTGAAAAGCCCCTCTCAGCGAAAAGTTTTTCAGCAGCATCTAATATTCTTGTTTTTGTATCTGTTCTGCCTGCCATTCCATGACCCAAATCAATTAAAACACTCGTTTAAATTAAACATTGAGCGCACAGTTGTCAATCTAATTTCTTGTAGCTATTACATCTCAACACGATAGCAGCAACCCTTTGTGCACCAAGTTGCAACTAAAATGCAATATTTAAGTTAATTATGTAAACTGTCGTCGAAAATAAAAATAAGGAAACCTGTAAGATGAAGTTAACTTTTAAACAACCGTCTACTATCGCTGTTGTTATTTCAATGGCGCTTGGCCTTTCAGCCTGCCAACAAATGGATGAAGAGATTAATTTAACCACCACAAATCCTCTGCCACCAGCTAGCCAATCAAATGAAAAAACAACCAAAATTGATAGCGCTTCAGCAATCGCATTTATTAATGATGCTGAAGCACAGTTGGCCAAACTCTCTGTAGAAGGCGCACGCACCGAATGGGTATATAGCAATTTTATCACTGAAGATACTGCTGCGCTTTCTGCTGCAATTAGTGAAAAAATGACTTCGATGTCAGTTGGCTTTGCCACCGAAGCGGCTAAATATGCCAAGGTCGAATTAGATCCTGTTAACGCCCGCAAGTTACATATTTTACGAAGTAGCTTGGTATTACCTGCGCCATTAGATCCTGCTAAAAACGCTGAGCTTGCACAAATTAGCTCAGAACTGAATGGCTTATACGGTAAAGGGAAATACTGTTTTGCCGATGGTCGCTGCTTAACCCAGCCAGAATTATCAAATTTGATGGCTGAATCTCAAGATCCTGCGGTGCTATTAGAAGCATGGCAAGGATGGCGTGAAATAGCCAAACCTATGCGTCCATTATTTAAACGTGAAGTTGAGCTGGCTAATGAAGGCGCGCAAGATTTAGGCTTTAGCGATTTATCAGAACTTTGGCGTAGTCAATATGATATGGAGCCTGAGGCGTTTTCAGCCGAATTAGACCGACTTTGGGGTGATATTAAACCTTTATATGATTCACTACATTGTTATGTCCGTGGCGAACTAAATCAGCAATATGGAGACGAGGTAGCACCAGATAATGGTCCTATTCCTGCGCATCTATTGGGTAATATGTGGGCTCAGCAATGGGGAACCATTTACAATACTGTCGCCCCTGATGATGCAGATCCTGGCTACAATGTTACCGAGCTTTTAGCGGCCAATAACTATGATGAAATTAAAATGGTTAAGCAAGCTGAAGGGTTTTTCTCATCATTAGGCTTTGAAGCGCTACCAGAAACATTTTGGACTCGCTCATTATTTGTGCAACCTAAAGATCGCGATGTCGTTTGTCATGCTTCAGCTTGGGATCTAGATAACGAAGACGATATTCGCATTAAAATGTGTATTCAAAAAACCGCCGAAGACTTTACCGTTATTCATCATGAATTAGGTCACAACTATTATCAGCGCGCTTATAAAAACCAACCTCACCTATTTAAAGGTTCTGCAAACGACGGTTTCCATGAAGCCATTGGTGACACGATTGCGCTATCAATTACGCCGAGTTACCTCAAACAAATCGGTCTATTAGATGAAGTGCCTGATGAATCAAAAGACATCGGACTGTTACTGCGTCAAGCCCTTGATAAAATTGCCTTCATGCCATTTGGTTTGATGATCGATCAATGGCGCTGGAAAGTATTTAATGGCGAAATTAGCCCAGCTCAATATAACCAAGCTTGGTGGGATTTACGTGAAAAATACCAAGGCGTTAAAGCGCCTATAGCACGTACTGAAGCAGACTTTGATCCGGGCGCTAAATATCACGTCCCTGGCAATGTTCCTTACACACGCTACTTTTTAGCCCACGTACTTCAATTCCAGTTCCATAAAGCATTATGTGAGATCGCCGGTAATGAAGGCCCAGTGCACCGTTGTAGTATTTATGGTAATAAAGACGCCGGAGATAAGCTTAATCAAATGCTTGAGTCAGGTTTAAGTCAGCCGTGGCCTGAAGCGTTAAATATCGTCACTGGCACTAAAAACATGGATGCTAAAGCGGTACTCGATTATTTTGCGCCATTACAAGTGTGGTTAGATAAGCAAAATAGCCAACAAAACCGTCAATGCGGTTGGTAACTCATCGTTAGCTGTTTTAAATGAACTGCCAATAACAAATAGGCCCACTGACTGTTTTAGTGAGTAGGCCTTGTTATAAGGGTAATAACGCTATGTGATGCCGATAATATAGACTACCTAAAACCGCTTCCTTTACGATTAGTTTCACTTGCCTCAATTCGTTGCTGAGCGGATTTAACCAGCATAACAAATACTGCACCGGTGCCACCCTGAGTACGAGTAGCAGAATGATAGGCTTGCACTTCGTCTAACTGCATCAACCATTGGCACACTGCTGATTTCATTAACCCTGGGTATGGCTTACTTTTAAAGCCTTTACCGTGAATAACCAAAATATTACGCTCACCACGATGATGTGCTTTGATAATCGCCTCGATAAGGTATTCCCGCGCTTGAGCTAAGCGATAAACATGTAAATCAACCACTGTTTGATATTTATATTTACCAAGCCGCAGATGACTAAACACTTCATCTTGAACCCCATCAAGCTTGTAACTCACCATGTCTTCTGGTTTTACCGCACTAATCATCATCGGATCTACAGTAAGTTTACTAATGTACTCATTCTGCGCTGCAGCAGCTCGTCTGGCTAATTGCGCTTCTGTTGCGATGTCGGAATCGAAGCTAAAAATACTATCACTGGCCTTAATGGGTTTTACCCCTGCCATTTCTGCTAAAAACAGTGCGCTGTCATCGTTATTCATTATTGGTTCCTACACACTTTGTAAAGATTATCCACTTTAGTATCACTACCGAATAATTTATAGTGTTGCCATTGTCGTAATGACTATTGTTAGAATCACTAAGAGCAAAATAATTGCATGCCTCATTATAAAATATTTTTTATTGCCTGCTTCTCATTAATCAGTTTTTTCAATCAAGCTGTGACCTTGACAGATAACGAAATCATAAACCAAAACTATAAAACTTTTGCGTCAGGTTTTGAAAATTTAGATATCAGTATCATCGAGACCATGTATACCGATGATGCGGTGTACCTTTCTGAAACACCAAATCAAGGTATCATTACCGGTAAACCACAAATAGTTGAACTTTATCAGCATTTTTTTGAAAAAATTGCTAAAAGAGAAGCCCGTATTGAAGTCGATTTTCGAGTCATCAATAGAAAGCTAACTAACGATAGTGCTACTGACGTTGGCTTTTATTTGGTTCGATTCCACCCTAAAAAAGAAACAGGCGATCAAATTAGTGTATTTTCAGGTAAATTTGTTTTTGTGTCACAAAAAGACACTAACAATCAATGGCAGTTTATTGTTGATTCAAACACCAAAATGAACCCTGAGCTTTACTATTCGGCAAAACCCATTTCTAACTTATATTATGGTCGCCAATTCAATACTGAAGCTAAATCAATATCAGTTGAAAATGAAGCTGAAGTGGGTTCTGTACCCGTTGAAGCAGAACATCGAATTCCATAGCAATTGTTAAAGCTACTAGTTTAAAACTCTTATTAACCAGTTTAATAATCAGTGCTTTAAGCCATTAAAGATAAGCCTTCAACACTTTATAACCCATTTTTACTCATTGCATTTAAAAGACAGCTACTATGACGACTAAAATACATTGTCCCTGCGGCAGTGATTCAACTTATGAAGATTGTTGTAAGCCATACCACAGTAATGTTCAAGTTGCAGCCACAGCTGAGATCCTGATGCGCTCGCGTTATTGCGCCTTTGTATTACAACACTATCCCTATTTAATCGAGACTCATCATGCTAACTATCGCGGCGGCCTATCTATTAATGATTTGTCTCAAGGGGCTGAGCTTACTCGATGGCTTGGATTAGAGGTGATTAATTTTGAGCCACAAGATGAGCTCGCCACGGCAACGGTGACCTTTAAAGCTTGGTTTTATCATGACGGTGAAATCGATGCGATCTATGAAAAATCACAATTTGTTCGAGAAGACGCTAAGTGGTTTTACACCACTGGTGAGCAATTTAACGCGGATTTACCAAAGCGAAATGACCCATGTATCTGCCATAGTGGTAAAAAATTTAAAGCCTGCTGCATGAAGTTAACAGGCTAACACGCCATCAAATAACAACAAGTCGTGCTAATGCACGACTTCATTTTTTTCAAAAATAAACTGTGAAAATTCGTTTTCTCTTATGGCTGGGCTGTATAAATAACCCTGTGCGTGATGGCAACAGCTATCTTCAAGGAACAGCTCTTGCTCCTTGGTTTCAACCCCTTCTGCTGTTAGGGATATATTTAACGCCTTGGCCATAGCAATAATGGCGCTGACAATTTCACGGCTCTGATGACTGGTGGTTAAATCGGCAATAAATGAGCGATCGATTTTTAACTTAGTAATTGGAAACTGCTTTAAATAACGCATAGAGCTGTAACCTGTACCAAAATCATCGATGGCTAAGCCAACGCCTAAATCGGCTAATTCTTGGCAAAGTCGGGTTGCATGGCGAATATCTCCCATTAACTCAGTTTCAGTAATTTCTAAAATTAAGCTTTGTGGTTTAATCCGGTAGCGGGTAACTAAGCTCCAAACTTGCTCAAATAAATTGCCACTGAAAAATTGCCTTGCAGCAACATTAACATGCATGACGATATCAACATTCTTATGCTGCCATAAGTTAAGTTGCTTACAGGCCGCTTCCAATACCCATTCGCCAATGACAGTGATCATGCCGGTTTGTTCAGCGATATCAATAAATGCCCCCGGGTAAAGCACACCTTTTTTGGGGTGATGCCAGCGGATTAATGCTTCTGCGCCAATAAATTTATGATTTTTTAAATCCATCAGTGGCTGATAATACAGTTCAAATTGCCTGTTACGTACCGCGGTTTGTAAATCTCGCTCTATTTCGGCGTTATTTTTAAAGGTTGCTAATAAGTCATCATTAAAGACTTGGTAATTCAGTGATGGCTTCTTTTTCGCGTACTGCAGAGCAATATCAGCACAGGATAGTGGTGAAAACTGATCTGCAACCGCAGCTATATCAACAATGGCTAGCGCCGCTTTAGGGTCAACTTTTTCACGACCAATTACCGAGGTGACCAGTAATTGTTGATATAACTTATTAATATTGTTCTCGAGTAATTCAGCAGCATCAAATTGCGGTAAAATCATTGCAAATTCGTCACTGCCGACTCGCGCCACATCAATAGCATCATGGCTGTTAGCAAAATGCTTTAATCGTCGAGCGACTTCGGATAACAAGGCATCGCCTTGCTCATGACCATTGGTATCGTTAAACCGCTTAAAGCCCATTAAGTCGATAAGGATCAACGTGCCTTGAGAGAGCCTTTCTAATTGCTGAGTAAAATGAAGGCGATTACTCAGGCCGGTGAGGCTGCAATTCCAAGCAAGATGCTCAAGCTGCTCTTTGCTTTTACGCTGAGCAGTAACATCAAGGCATGACACTAAGGCGTAATCGTTTCCTTGCTCAGTGACAAAGCGGTTGGCTTGATACTGCACCCAGTAGTTCGAGCCATCAAGACGAGTTAGCTCACTTTCACCTTCTACCACATTGCCATTGATTAACGCTTGGGTCATTTCATCAGCAAGCTCTCGTTTGCCACGAAAAAAATCTAAGCTGACTAATTGATTATCTTGAACAATATCGCGACTTAGGCCAGTCATTTTTTCATGAGCTGGATTTATATATTCAATAATTTGGGTTTTAAGATTAATAAGCATCAATACATGCTTAGCTTGCTCTGTAGCACTATGAAATAGTGTTATTCGCTCATCTTTATCGTAGGCATAGCGGGTGGCAAGGGTTAAAGCCAATTGATCGGCAAATTGACAAGCAAATTGTATTTGATCGCTTGTTAGCTTTAGAGGATGTTCAAACTCAATGCACAATAGCCCTTCTATATGACCATTGATACGGATGGCAACATCTAAATTTGCGTGAACATTGGCTTGCTTATAATAAGCACTTAAGCCCTGCAGACGGGTGTCAGTTTGAGAACTGTCACTGACAATATGACGGTAACGGCGTATATCATCAAAGTAGGCATTTGCAACAAGATTATCGTTGCGGTGTTGGTAAATTAATTGTTTTAGGCTGTCATCAGCAGACAGACAAGCAATGATTTCTTGCTTTAGTGACTTGTTACGTAATGAAATAACTGAAACGCTACTAGCATTAAAAAACTTTAGTAGTAATTTACAGACTAACTCTGAGGTCTGTTTAAAGTCGCCTTGTTCTTTGGCGACAGAGTTTACAATTAACTCTAATAAATGTTGTTGCTCAGTTTGCTTCATTATTATTCCCAAAGGACAACTTAACAGTCGGGTAAACCTCTTTCTGTGGAGGTTTTTTCTACTTAAAATAACGGAACTTAGCCGTTAATAACACTCTAAAAATGTTAAGAAGTGTTGCTAAAAAGAGATATTTACAAAAATGTTATTATCAAAATCATGATGTTGAATTTTACTCAACTTCGGAAAATGAAGGTTACACTTCCTATTTTAAAACAGCAAGTTGTAACCTTCAACACCTCATAGAAACGACTAATTAAAGGCCGTTTTCTAATTGGAAAATCATTTTTTCTACCGTAACGTCAAACTCAAAAGTAACCACCACATCTTGCTCGGTTACTTGCTGCTGTACTTTGACATTGCTAAAACGTTCTTTGGCTTTGCTAACTAAGTCATCTGCAATTTGCTGAAAGTTTTCACCATCAACTTGCAAGATAAGTTGTGTATCTTCTTCTTCGATAACAGCACCAATATCGACAAAGCTGCCACAATCATTACAGTTGTCACTGACTTGTACTTCTTGCTTAGTAATCGTTTTTATCACTTTTATCACCTATCAATACACATTAAAACGTCAGCATAGCCCAAAAACTGAAATAAAATTTTTATATGCCTCACAATATTACCAATCAGTAATACACCTAATTGGGGCTGTCTAACCAGCAGGCGCTTAACGCTTAGTAGCAACTAACTCAAGTAACGGCTTAATCACTGCCACGGCATTTACTAAGCACCTGCATTAACTAGGCAACGGCATAAAGTTGTGATGCTAGGGTTTCGCTCATCTTTCTTTGTATGGTTAATTGCTCAAGAAATTCATTTTGCGCTAGAGCTGATGTATCTGGGACTAATTGTTGGTGCTTAAGTTTAGTCAGTAGATCACAATTCGCTAAGGTGATTTGCAAATCTTCATCATATTTTCCCCGCGTCACTACAGCTTCAGGTTTTAACGCCTGCTGTAAATGAAATTGGCTTAAACCGCTTTCATAAAAATCACCGGCATGATTAATCGCCTGTTGCTGAGATATATCGCACACTAATGCTTGGGGTTTAGGAATATGTAACTGTTTATATAATTTTTCATCAATGGATAAATTTTTATCGACTTGAAATTGCGCCATATCGCAAGCGTCATTAGACAACATAGAAAGTAGTAGCGCGAATTCGCCTCTTCTATGGTGTTCAACTGCATCATTAAGGCGATTGCCTAATTGCAGTTCGTTGACTAATGGCGACTCAATTTGCATATATTTACATCAAATTTATCAAGGTTGATATTTTATCGACCACTTAAACAAATACTTGAGCATTATTTTCGATTTTTCCTTTACTTATATTTAATTCGTGACTACTATTGCCGCCGCAATTGAGGAGGGGTTCCCGAGTGGCCAAAGGGATCAGACTGTAAATCTGACGGCTCAGCCTTCGAAGGTTCGAATCCTTCTCCCTCCACCATTTGCACAATGATAAATATACCGTTTCGTGGAGGGGTTCCCGAGTGGCCAAAGGGATCAGACTGTAAATCTGACGGCTCAGCCTTCGAAGGTTCGAATCCTTCTCCCTCCACCATTTATCGGTTTATGCTTCATTAAAAATCTATTTTATGTGGCCAACATAAATTAGAGGTAACACGAGTAAAAAGTAACAGCGTTAATGAAAATATGTGGAGGGGTTCCCGAGTGGCCAAAGGGATCAGACTGTAAATCTGACGGCTCAGCCTTCGAAGGTTCGAATCCTTCTCCCTCCACCATTCATTAGCAAAAATATTTAAAATTGATTTTATTTATGTGGTCAACATAGTTAAAATTGATTGCTAATATTTAAAGATATAAATGTAAAGTTATACCCAGTTAGATTGACGTAAAAAAGAAAAAATATGTGGAGGGGTTCCCGAGTGGCCAAAGGGATCAGACTGTAAATCTGACGGCTCAGCCTTCGAAGGTTCGAATCCTTCTCCCTCCACCATTTCTTTTAGTCACTTCAGTTCATCAAGTTAGCTCATTCAAATTAGCTCAATTTCAATTCTCAGTAGTTTCACTTCAGTTTTATCATCAAGATTTGCTTAGTTTCAACTTCACAGCCTTATCCTAGTCATTTATTGATATCGATTATTAATTTGCTGTCTAGCGTCAAAATGTAACCTTGTTCATAAAACATTAGAATTTAACTTCCTGATCTTGTTATTTATCTTTAAGATAATCCGATTACAGCAAACTTAGGATGTCAGATGTCTAAACAATGGGTTAATCAAGCCATAGCTAAAATAGAAGCTGATTTTCAACGCAGCGCCGATACACATTTAATTAAGTTAGAACTTCCACAATTAACTGGCATCGACATTTATCTTAAAGATGAAAGCACCCATCCAACTGGCAGTTTAAAACACCGTTTAGCCCGCTCTTTGTTTCTGTATGCGATTTCAAATGGATGGGTTAATGAAAATACCACCATCATAGAATCATCATCTGGCAGTACTGCAGTATCTGAA
This sequence comes from Shewanella sp. 10N.286.52.B9, assembly GCF_002873635.1. Lineage (NCBI taxonomy): Bacteria > Pseudomonadati > Pseudomonadota > Gammaproteobacteria > Alteromonadales > Shewanellaceae > Shewanella > Shewanella sp. 10N.286.52.B9. The sequence continues at coordinate 9,209 of NZ_MCTY01000091.1, read as the reverse complement.
GCATACTTTTCTCGGTTACTTGGCCAACCGTTCATTGCGGTAATGCCAGCCACAACCGCGAAAAAGAAAATCCAACAAATTGAGTTTTATGGTGGTAGTTGTCATTTCGTCGACAAAACTGACCAAATATATGCAGAATCTCAGCGCCTAGCAGCGCAACTCAATGGCCATTATATGGATCAATTTACCTATGCTGAGCGCGCCACCGATTGGCGCGGCAATAACAATATTGCTGACTCTATCTTTAATCAGATGCAAAAAGAGCCACATCCAATTCCAGCATGGATTGTGATGAGCCCAGGCACTGGCGGTACCTCAGCAACCATTGGCCGCTACCTTAATTACCAACAACTTGATACTAAGCTGTGCGTGGTAGACCCTGAAAATTCGGTATTCTATGACTACTATATAAATGGTGATGCAAGTATTACCAGCGATAAAGGCAGTAATATTGAAGGCATCGGTCGCCCAAGGGTTGAACCGTCTTTTATCGCAGGTGTAGTGGATGAAATGAAAAAAATCCCTGATGCAGCATCTATTGCGACCATGAACTGGTTAGCACAGCATATTGGCCGCAAGGTAGGGCCATCAACGGGGACTAATTTATATGGCGTGTTGCAGTTAGCCTGTCAGATGAAACAAAAAGGCGAAACAGGCTCGTTAGTGACCTTGCTGTGTGATTCTGGTGAGCGCTATTTAGATACCTATTATAATAATGAGTGGATTAATAACAATATCGGTTGTACTGAAGAATTTGACCTAGAGTTGCAACATTTTAACAGCAGTGGTTGTTTGGGGAAGTTATAAAAATTTAGCCATAAAATCAGTTATAAAAAATAACCCCGCCCAATTGACATTAGGCGGGATTATTTTTCAATATGTTAGTTAATCGATATCTAAATATTTATGGGTCTGAATTGATAAGCGCCAATTACGGCTTATACAGGTTTTCATGGCAAGTTCAGTTGCCCGAGGTTTTTGACTAATAGGCTGTAAACAAATGGTTTTATTAGATACATCAATATCCACTAATAACTCATCAAGTTCATCAATATGGTTTTGGGTGGCGATGGGATGCTTAATTTCATTAGCGCGCTCTAGCGCCGCCTTTAAGACTTTATAGCCGCCTTTCATATTTACTTTTGGTGACACGGTAACCCAGACTTGCTCATGACAATGAACCTCGAAAGTACCACTGGTTTCAATCTGCACGCTGTTGCCAGCTTCAATCAAATGACTGGTTAACTTACTTAGGTCATATAAACATGGCTCGCCACCAGTAATGACAATATGTTTTGCAGTAAAACCTTTTTCAGTAAATGCAGTTAATAATGAATGCGCATCATGATTTGCCCAGCGACCAATGGTGCCATCCACTGCAATAACTTGTTGTTGAGAAACCTTGTTTGCTTCTAATACATCCCAGGTCTGTTTGGTATCACACCAAGCACAACCAACAGGACAACCTTGCAAACGAACAAAAATTGCTGGAACGCCGGTAAAGGTGCCCTCACCTTGGATGGTTTCAAAAACTTCATTAACTGGATATTTCATTTAGCTGCCTTATTCTCAGTAAGGGCGCATTTATAGTGTATTTTCACTGTAGCTGCAACCATTAACGGCCATGATAATGACTGCTTATTAGATTACCTGCCAACTAATTACATATGTCTGATGAAAGCTGATTATTAATCAGCCTATTAATAGCCGCTTTTACAAAAAGGTCACTGCTATAAAAATCTCACTAAAATTCTACTAATCAAAAGTTAAATAACCATGAAAGTTATCCTTAATGTCGTTATAATTTAGACCGTAATCAACGGCTTCAATTAACTAACTGTTTCAATGAGTCTGCTCTGGGAACATGTTGATATATTTAAATTTTATATGGTGAAAAAAATGTCTAAAGCAATTGTCGTATTTAGCGGAGGTCAGGACTCTACAACCTGCCTCATTCAAGCAATGTCTCAATATGACGAAGTGCATGCCATCACCTTTGATTATGGCCAGCGTCACCGTGAAGAAATTGAAATTGCTCAATCACTTGCTAAAGAATTAAACATTGCCAGCCATAAAGTCATGGATGTGGGTTTACTCAATGAGCTTGCGGTGTCTGCGCTTACTCGAGATTCAATTCCGGTATCCCATGAGATCATGAATAATGGACTGCCTAATACCTTCGTCCCTGGGCGCAATATTCTCTTTTTAACCTTAGCGGGCATTTATGCTTATCAGTTAGGGTGCGATGCCATTATCACTGGCGTGTGTGAAACAGACTTTTCTGGCTATCCTGATTGTCGTGATGAATTTATCAAGTCTATGCAGCAATCATTGGCGTTAGGTATGGATAAACCATTACAAATTGTCACCCCGTTAATGTGGCTAAACAAAGCTGAAACATGGGCACTAGCAGATAAATACCAAGCATTAACCTTAGTCAGAAATGAAACCCTTACCTGTTACAACGGCATAAAGGGCTGTGGTTGTGGCGATTGCCCAGCCTGCACCCTTCGCCAACGTGGTTTAGATGATTATTTAGCTAACGCTGACACTGTAATGGCTGAGCTTAATCAAAAAATGGCTAAAGCTTAAAATAGGGTTACTGACATGGCAAATAAGCAAACTCAAATTGGCGTATATGTTTTTGCAACTATAGTGAGCGTCATTTGCGCAGCATTATTTGCCTTAAATTTACTGCCTCTTGCACAAATAGATATCGACAGTTTACTGGCTTATCGCTATGACTCAATTACCCAAGGTGAATGGTGGCGACTGCTTAGTGGTAATATTCTGCACACTAACTTGTGGCATTTACTAATGAACCTAGCCGGTTTTTGGGTGATTTTGTTTTTGCATGAGACCCACTACAAACAGCATAGCGTTAAACTCGCAGGCTTATTTTTGAGTTTGGCAATGCTTGAAGGGCTCGGCTTATATTGGTTTTACCCAGAACTAAAGGGTTATGTGGGGCTAAGCGGGCTATTACACGGACTTTTCACTTTTGGCGCGCTACTTGATATCCGAAAAGGCTTTAAATCAGGCTATTTGTTATTGTTAGGGGTCATCATCAAAGCTGGTTATGAAACCTATTTTGGCGCCAGTGACAGCGTCAGTGAGCTGATCAATGCCAGAGTCGCCACAGAGTCTCACTTAATTGGCGTCGTAAGTGGGTTATTGTGCGGGTTAATTTGGTTGCCATTAAGTGGTTATTTAAAGCGCGCTCAAACACTGTCAACAAGCCACAATTAAGTATCATTTTGTGCTTGCTGATAAATGTTTGGCCGCCAAATTTGCATTAATATTTCGGGATTATCTATCGGCAGAAAACCATACTGAGCGTAAAGGCCATGAGCATCCCTTGTGGCCAGCATCATTCTCCTTAATCCCTGTATATCGGGGTGACTTATCACCGTTTCGATGAGTAACTTACTTAAACCAATTCCTCGATGTTGATCAGTAATAAACACATCTGCTAGATAGGCGAATGTGGCTCTATCTGTGATAAGGCGGGCAAAACCAACTTGCTCGCCTTGGTCAGTAAATACCCCAAAGCACAAAGAATGCTCAATGGCCTTGGCTAATACTGTTATCGGCATCCCTTTGGCCCAATAGCTTTGTGAGATAAAACCGTGAATAACACTGATATCTAATTTATTTTGATCCGTTGAAATAACATAACCCTTGTTGCCTAACTGCTGCATTAACGCCCCTTAACTAAGATTTATTCAGTTTAAGTAACACACATCGCTGCCCAAGCTTATGTTTGACTCAACATTTGCTTAGTATATTGATATAACTGCTGAGCATCTAAGTTTGTCGAATTGGCCAAACCCGCTAATACCCCAAGTTGATCAGCCTCTGAGCGATGTTGACCTAGCTTGAGTTTTCCTTCGATGCAAGTAATTGAAATTTTAAAACCCACAATGGCTTTAGCCAATTTATCGCGGTAGTCATTCGGAATAAAACCACCATGTTGTAATAATTCAGGCTCATATTTAGCGATGGTGTCAGTTAAATGCAAAATGGTTTCATTGTTATCAGTGAGCTCAAAAGGGCCTGTGACATGTTCCGCAGCATAACTCCAAGTCGGCACCGCAGGAAAACCGTCATACCAATTAGGTGAAATATACCCATGAGGCCCAGAAAATACCGTCAGCATCAGTTTTAAGGATTAATGGCAGATGAGAGGCTTGTAAATCGCTCGAGCTAAGCAGAGCAAAGCCAAACTGCTGGATAAAGTCTAAAGCCTCGTTAGACTGCATTTGTGATTTTTTAGGTAGGTACATGATCATCCTTAATATGTAGGTTTAACTTTTTGGGTGCTCAGTATTAATGAGTAACTCAATAAACGCGTTAATTCGTTGCTAAAAACTGCTGTAACCTTTGTTTTAATGGCGCTATTGCAGCTGGATGAGCCAAATAATCGGCAATCGTCATCAATTGCCAGTATTGGCCTTCTGAGCCAAAATTAATCGCATCTAGTTCAGTTTGAGTAATATAAGCGACAAAAAAGTAGGAGTGGCCATTTGCAGTTTGGTTAATCCCTCGCTGTTTGTATATCAAACGCTCTATTGGCAGCGCAATATCAAATTCTTCATGTAGCTCTCTAAGCACACACTCCTGGGCCGACTCCTTGCCTTCGCGGCCACCACCTGGAAAGTCCCACTGATTCGGGAACGGAATATTGGTTTTATCATCCCGTAAGTACACCACCAATTTATGTTCAAAAATCAGAGCTAATTTACAACCAGTGAATGATTCAGAATCCACATTTTTGGTTATCGCTTGTTGATTTGATAGCCCCATTTGTCAGCGACTCCACGGTTGATTTATTTATAATCACTATCCCATAAAAAAACCCGTGTTGATACTGAGATTGATTCAGTTTCAGCACGGGTTTAATGCGATAACCTCGACTTATGAACTTATATTCTAAGCAATAAAAATAAACCCAATAAAGGTAATGCCAGCGGCAATAAGCGTATAAGGTAATTGCGTTACCGCATGGCTAACTAAATTACAGCCTGCACCTTGGGCAGCGAGTACGGTGGAGTCACTATAAAAACACGCCTGACTGCCAAAAGATGACGCAGAAAGCAGCGCGCCTATCACGAGTGGCATATCCGCGCCAACAGCTTGGGCTAACGGCATCACAATGGGGATGGAGACGGCAAATATGCCCCAACTTGAGCCTGTAGCAAACGCTAAAACTGCCATAGCGATAAACACCACCGCGGGTAACATTTGCGCGGTCATATAGGGGCTTAAGCTTTCAATCACAAATTGTGGCAGTAATAATTTATCGCAAACATCTTTAAAAATAAACGCAGCGATCACAGTACCGATTGCAGGCAACATACTTTTAAAACCATCAATCATTTGCTCCATCATATCGGATAACGGCATTAATTTTTGCACGGTATAATAAGGAATGGTGATAGCCATCGTCGCCAATAATCCAAGCCAAACATCAATATCAAAGTACACGGTAAAACCGACTAATAAGATGATGGGTACTAAAAAATTATGTAACTTGCCTTGTTCGTCGGCGGCACTGAAATTGTCTTCAATGGCCTTTACCCCATAGTCATCGCTGGTGTGAGTTTCTGCAGACTCATCAACAGGAATACCAATACCTTGTTTAGCTTTAAATTCTGCTTTTTTCATCGGTCCAATAAGTGGGATAACCCCTAAAATAACCAATGGCACCATGACCACTGCCACCCAAGCATAGAGCATATAAGGAATCGCCTGCATATATACCGCAATGCCCTGCCCCGATTCGGCAATGCCGTTGTCTACTAACAAACCGCCGAAAAATACAGCCCAAGTTGATAACGGCACCAGCACACAAATAGGCGCCGCAGTTGAGTCAACCACATAAGCGAGCATTTCACGGGAGATTTTATATTTATCGGTGACGCGCTTCATGGTCTCACCCACGGTGAGCGCGTTAAGATAATCATCGATAAAGATGGCCACACCTAATACAAAGGTCATCATTAATGACGATTTGGGCCCTTTCGCTACTCGTAAGGCTTTTTTACCAAAGGCAAAAGCGCCGCCGGTCCTGACTAATAATGCGATCAAAGCGCCGAAGGTACCACACACTAATATCAGCCAACCTATAGTTTCGTCAGCCATTACACTCAGTGAGATTTCTGAAAAATTATTCAATGCTTCAGCAGGATCTAGCATCAATAATCCCACAACTGCGCCTATCACTAAGGCAAGTATCGGTCTGCGTAAAAATATGGCTAACATTATTACAACCAAAGGCGGGATCAAACTGATCGCAGATGGCTCTGTCATTAGGTTTTACCTTGTTAAAAGAAGATTAATATTGGAAAAAGAAAGTAATGTCGAATTGCATTTTAGTCAACAAGAACTAAACACAATATTGAAAAAAATACGGGTTTATTTCAAAATAATTATAAGAAAACAAATTCACTGTGACTGAATAAACAACCACAGTGACATTATTATTCATAGTTTAGGCTATTGACTACTTTAACGTCAGCACGATTAATCGCAACACTCGTTATGTGAAAAACTCACTTCAAACTCTCCTAAGTTGTCATAAACAACGGATAAAGGCGTATCCATATCGACCTTTATTACGCCGTGGTATGACCCCGTTATAATGTACTCTCCCGCATTTAACTCGATTCCTAATGCAGATAAATAGTTAACCAGCCAATACATAGGATTTTGAGGTAATTCACATGGGTGAACACCGATATAATCATGTTTAATCCCTGCCTGAGTCATTGTAATGTTTATGCCAGCCGCTTTATAAGCCGCCGCTTTCTCAATTTCAGGGCCAATAAATAAACCTTGATTACTTAAACCGTCAGCTAAACGCTCATAATGATTAGCTTTATAACCTTGACTAAACCTCGGCTGAATAAGCTCTAATGCCATATGAGTTGAACCTATGGCAGCATCTATTTCTGCTTCGCTGTAATGTTTGCCACTGGGTAAGTTACTTCTGAGTAAGAATGCGATTTCAGGTTCTATCAATGCTTGGCCATTAACCGCTTTCATTTGACATACCACCTGAGTTTCAACAACTTGCCCCAACAATGGTGCTGCGATAATACTGCCATCTTCTCTTGGGGTAAGGCATTTCCAACCTAAGGGAGCATGATCATGTAGGGCTATCATCAATTGCTGTACAGCATGAGCATCAGCCAAAGTTTTAGGCGACTGTAATAAATTAAATTCAGACTTAGGCTGTGTAGCATTACGCTGTGCAACTAAATGCTCTGCTATCGATTTAAAACGTAATGCTTGTTGATCAACTGTTTTTGATATATTGGACACACTAAATCCTTATGTGGCTTAATTTAAGCAATGAGAGAAAGAGACGGTAAAACAGTAAAAATTAATTTGATTCAATCCCATACAGTTAAACATGTGATGTTTAGAGGATCAATATGGATTACTTCTAAGCCATAAATAAAAACGTGCTTAAACCTCAAGGTTTAAGCACATTAATTTTATCTATCAGATAATGCTGCTAGCCATGACACATGCAGAAATTACATAAGTTCTACAAGCCTTGCCTTAGCATCGCTCAACAAGGTTTCTGTTAACGACTGGGCTAACGTACTGTCTTTTGCTTTAATCGCATCAAACACTTCTTTGTGAAAGGGTATTGAGCTTTTGTTTTCAGCATCATTTTGGTTAGTCACACGAATACTGACTAGCAATGCCGAAAAGATGACACATTCCATCGAAATGAATAACTCATTATGAGACGCTTTTAAAATAGCACTGTGAAAGTGTGCATCTGCAATCACAAAACGATCCACATCGCTTGTAGACGCTTCCATTTCAGCCAGCGCTTGAGTAATTGCTTGAATATCTTCTTCCGTGGCATTTAATGCTGCGAGACTGGCAGCTTTAGGCTCAAATGCGAGTCTAAACTCCATCAATTGAGTTAAAAAGTCAGGATTAAGTGGTGCAGAAAGGTGCCAAGCTAAAACATCATCGTCAAGTAAAGCCCAGTTATTTCTAGGTTTAACACGAGTACCAATTCCTCGGCGTACATCTAATAAGCCTTTACCAACAAGAATTTTTACCGCATCACGAACGACAACTCGACTGACTTGATAGCGTTCAGCCAGTTTATTTTCATCATCAATAAGCGTACCAGGCACAAACGTTCCAGCAACAATCCTACGACCTAACTCTTTTGCTACTTGAACCGGCAAACTCGGCGACATCGAGTTTGTTCTTCTTAAATCGTAGTATGTTAGTTCACTCATGTAATTATTCTATCCCAAGAAATATAACTACATACTATGTATATGATTTTGTGATGATACACAACCATCTGATGTTAATTATTGTCACTTTGGCTAAGAGAAAGGCGAATACTGGCATCATTGAGCAGTTTTTCGGTTAATTTCTCAGCTTTGTCACCATCACGATTAAAAATGGCTTCATACACATCTCGATGAAAAGGAACCGACGCTCCATTGTCTCGAGGGTCTTTATTGGTCATTTTAATACTTACCAATAACGCAGAATATATAACGCCTTCCATCGATGCCAGAAAACCATTGTTTGCCGCTTTCATCACCGCTTTATGAAACAAAGAGTCGGCAATAATAAAGTCTTCTGCAGTACCAGAAGCCTGCGCCATTCCTTCAACTGCTTTGGCAATTTCAGCAATGTCTGCATCCGTCGCACGCTCAGCAGCCCATCGCGCGGCTTTAGGCTCAAATGCTAATCGTACATCCATTAACTGCTTCAAAAAATTAAGATTGGGTGGCGCTGATAAATGCCAAGCAAGAATGTCATCATCCAGCATATTCCACTTATCTCGTGATTGAACACGAGTACCAATGCCCCGCCGCACTTCTAATAAACCTTTGCTTACTAGAATCTTTACAGCGTCACGAACTACCACTCGACTAACATGATACCGAGACGCCAAGGCATTTTCATCGTCAATAAGACTGTGGGCTTCGAAAGCACCAGAAACAATGCGGCGACCGAGTTCTTTAGCAACTTGTACAGAAAGACTAGGCGACATTCCTTGGGTGCATTTTAAATCGTAATATATTAATTCACTCATAGGTTAAATATAAACATAGTATGTTTAAGGTGTCAATTGAAACAATCTACGATTGAGACTTAATGATAATATATTGACTTCATATTAGATAAATTGATGCTTTAGATCAGAAGCAGAAGTA